>CANHUK010000024.1 GCA_947463755.1 Chitinophagaceae bacterium | reverse complement strand
TACAATTCACTGTAGTCGTCATCCCGGTTCTTGAGGCCCGGGAAGGTGCGGATGGCAAGGATATCGAAATACATGGCCATCACCGGGGCGGCGTCGCGGATATGTTCCACCGTATTTCCGCTCATGATGGCTTCATCCTCGAATTCAAGGGCCCATCCTTCAGCGCCGACGTTGAAGATGATGCAGTCCATGCCCAGTTGTCGGGCGGCCACCTGGGTGCTGAGGCGGGTGCGCATGCTCGGATTCAGAAAGAGGCATCCGATGCGCTTGCGCTGTCCGAGCGTTTCCCGTTTCCAGGGATCCTGCTTGAATGCCAGGGCCAGGTCCACGAGTGCGTCGATGTCGGACACGTCATGGGCGGAGATGAACTGCTTCATGTCTTCAGTTGTTCGGGGTGTTGAGTATCTCTGAGATCTGTTGACGAAGGGTATCCAGGAAATGTGTGGTGTCTTCTTCGTTCAGTGCCAGTGAGGGCAGCAGCCTGATGACATTGGGTTTGGCTTCGCCGGTGAAGATGCGGCCTTTCTGGAGCAGGTCTTTCTTCAATGATTTGAGTGTTTCGGGCACATCAAATCCGATCATCAGTCCTCGTCCACGTACATTCTGCAGGCCCGGCATCTCGCGGAGCGCCTGCATGATCAATGCGCCTTTCTGCCCGGCGTTGTCCATGAGTTTTTCCGAATCCATCACTTCCAGCACGGCGAGGGCGGCAGCGCAGGCCAGGTGGTTGCCGCCAAAAGTGGTACCAAGCATGAAGTGTTTTGGCGGGAGGTGTGGGGCGATCATGATGCCGCCGACGGGGAAGCCATTGCCCATCCCCTTGGCCATGGAATAGATGTCTGCGGGGACACCTGCGAAATCGTGGCTGAAAAATTGTCCGCTCCGTCCGTAACCGCACTGCACACTATCGGCGATGTATACCGATCCGAACTGGTCACAGAGTCTGCGGATGCTCCGCAGGAAGTCATCCGTCGCGATATGGATACCGCCGACACCCTGGATGCCCTCGATGATCACAGCGGCGATCTGGTCGCCCTGGGCGCGGAAGCAGTCTTCCAGGGCCTGTTCGTCGTTAAGGGGCAGGAAGATGATATTTTCGGTCCGGTTGACGGGCGCGACGATGTTGGGGTTATCTGTAGCAGCCACGGCGAGGGATGTCCGCCCATGGAATGCTTTCCTGAAGGCCACCACTTTGCTCCGGCCGGTATGGAAGCTCGCCAGTTTGAGTGCGTTCTCATTGGCTTCTGCTCCGGAGTTACATAGAAAGAGTTGGTAGTCGGTCTTTCCGGACACCTGCCCAAGTTTTTCAGCGAGTTCCTCCTGCAGGGGGATCCGGATAGAATTAGAGTAAAAGCCTACGCGGTTCAGTTGTTCGGTGATCCGCTGCACATAGTGGGGATGAGTGTGACCGATGCTGATCACGGCATGACCGCCATACATATCCAGATATTCCCGGTCCTGGTCATCCCACACGTGCGACCCCCTGGCCCGAACGATCGTGATGTCATTGATGGGATATACGTCGAAGAGTTTCATGCATTCGCTGTTTTGCGGGGTTAAAAGAAGTTTGCCTTGAGCCGGAGACCTGTCGTTTCATCGAGTCCGAACAGGAGGTTCATGTTCTGCACCGCTTGCCCGGATGCACCTTTCAGCAGGTTGTCGATGGCCGAGTGCACGACCAGTTTGTTCTCGACCTTTTCCAGGTGGATGATGCACTGGTTGGTATTGACGACCTGCTTGAGGAAAAGCCCTTCCCGGCTCACATGGGTGAAGGGATGGTCGTTGTAGAACGTTTCATATCGTCGGTAGAGGGCTTCCTCATCTTCATCGCAATCGATCTGTGAGCTGATGAAGATCCCGCGGGTGAAATCTCCGCGCCAGGGTACAAAGTGGATATCCGCCTTTTTGCCCGGCTGCAGCTGTTTCAGTGAAGCGCCGGTCTCCAGCATATGCTGGTGGGTGAGGGTCTTGTAGGCCTGGATGTTGTTTGCCCGCCAGCTAAAATGCGAGGAAGCGGACAATCCCTGTCCGGCGCCGGTCGATCCGGTGATCCCGGTGCTATGCACGGTACCCAGGAGTCCGGCCTGCGCCAGTGGTAGCAGCCCGAGTTGCAGGGCAGTGGCGAAACAGCCCGGATTGGCGATGTTTCCGGCCTGTCGGATGCTGTCGCGGTTCAATTCCGGCAATCCGTACACGAACTGTCGATCCCCCAGGTGGCTTTTTTCCGGTAGTCTGAAGTCCTGGGACAGGTCGATGATCCTGGTCGTGTCGGCCTGAGGGTGTGCGTCGAGGAATTTGACAGATTCGCCATGTCCAAGGCAGAGAAACAGCACATCTATATCCGGTTCGGAACTTTCAGAGAAGCGAAGATCGGTCTGCCCGAAGAGGTCCTGGTGAACGGAGGTGACGGGTTTGCCGGCGTTGCTTTTACTGTGTACGCTGACGATCTCCACACCGGGGTGATTGATCAGTATGCGGAGCAACTCTCCGCCTGTGTAACCAGCGGCGCCGGTAATGCCTGCACGAATCTTTTTCATGTCGGATGGGTTGGTTGGGCGGGTCAGGAGGCGTCGTCTGTACTATTGTTGACGGCGTTCCAGATGACGGTCTGGTTTCCGAAGATGCGGCTGAAGCCACGGACGTCCTGTCCGGTGAAGCCGGTATTCATTTCTCCGTATTTACCGAAGCGGGAGCTCATCAGATCGTGTGCTGATTCGATGCCGATGACCTGGAAACGATAGGGCATGAGTTGTACGAACACCTTGCCGGTCACGCAGGACTGCGATTGTTCCAGGAAGGCTTCGATGTCGCGCATGACGGGATCCAGGATCTGACCTTCATGCAGCCAGTTGCCGTAGAACTGGGCCAGGGTATCTTTCCACTGCAGCTGCCATTTGGTGAGCACATGTTTTTCCAGGGCATGATGGGCTTTGAGGATGACCATGGGCGCAGCAGCTTCGAAGCCTACGCGGCCCTTGATGCCGATGATGGTATCACCGACATGGATGTCGCGACCGATGCCGTAGGGACCGACGATCTGCTGAAGGTGCAGGATCGCATCAGAAGGATGATCGAATCGTTGTCCATTGACGCCAACCAGTTCACCTTTTTCGAAGTCGAGTATTGCTTCTTCGGATCCGTTTTTCGTTACTTGTGTGGGCCAGGCTTCTTCTGGCAGCATGCCTTTGGACGACAGGGTTTCTTTCCCGCCGACGCTGGTACCCCAGAGTCCCTTGTTGATGGAGTACTGGGCCTTCTCGAAGTTCATCGAGATGCCTTTCTTCTTCAGGTATTCGATCTCCTCTTCGCGGCTGAGTTTCAGATCGCGGATCGGGGTGATGATCTCGGTGCCCGGGATCATGATGTGGAAGATCATATCGAATCTTACCTGGTCGTTTCCGGCGCCGGTGCTGCCGTGGGCGACGGCGTCTGCTTCGAGCCGACGGGCGTGTTCGGCGATGTGGAGGGCCTGACTGAGCCGCTCGGCGCTGACGCTAAGCGGATAGGTATTATTTTTCAGCACGTTTCCGTACACGAGGTAGCGGATGATCCGGTCGTAGTAGCCTTTGACGGCATCGATGGTCGTATGACTGGTGACGCCGAGCCTGCGGGCGTGTGCCTCGATCGCTTCGAGTTCGGCTGCGGAGAACCCCCCGGTGTTCACGATGATGCTGTGCACCTCGTATCCTTTGTCTTCGGCGAGGTATTTAACACAGAAGGTGGTGTCGAGTCCACCGCTGAATCCCAGTACTACTTTCTTTGCCATGGTCCGGTTGTTAGAAGAGGTTGATGAAGAATCCCGTGATTGCGCCGGCGAGTCCCTTGCCGCCTTTTTTCTTTTCCTGTTCCCGATCCTTTCGCAGGAAGGGCTGCAGGAATTTCCAGCGTTTGTAATTCAGCAGCCGTTCGAGTCCCCTGGCGTTCTGGTTGAAGTATTCAATGGTCTCGGCGGGTTCATAATGGTCCTGGGGGTCGTAGAGCATGGCCGTGCACATGCAGTTCTTTCGATCTTTGCTCATCAGGATGTCGTAGTTCACGCAGCTTTTGCAGCCGGCCCAGAAGGCTTCATCCTGTGTAAGTTCAGAGTACGTAACGGGTTCGTATCCCAGTTCGGAGTTGATCTTCATAACGGCCAGCCCGGTCGTCAGACCAAAGATCTTGGCGTTCGGATATTTCTGGCGGCTCAGGTCGAAGATCTTCCGTTTGATCATCTTGGCGAGGCCGCCTTTTCTGAATGTCGGGGAGACGATGAGTCCGGAGTTGGCGACATAGTCGCCGTGGCTCCAGGTTTCGATGTAACAGAAGCCGGCCCATGCTCCGCTGTCAGAGAAGGCGATGACGGCCTTACCCTCCTGCATCTTCTGGCGGATGTAGTCGGGGCTGCGTTTAGCAATACCGGTACCACGGGCTTTGGCGGATTCCTCCATCTCTTCACAGATGGCTTCGGCGTACGGGAAATGGGACTCATCTGCAATGATGACCTTGAATGTATGCGGATGTTCCATGGTCTGGGCTACGATTGTAATGATTGATGGATGCCGGTTCCGTAAGAACCGATTGAACCTCCCGCCGGCCGGCGGGGTGCATAGTCCCGTCCTCCGGACGAGCCTACGATGGCAGGGGTATCAACGTCGTACCCTAAAGGGATGGGAGATGAAAGGAAAAACTGTCCCGGGGCGGACAGGAAAAACCCAACGCACGGCCACGTCCTTGGACGGGGCACTTGCGGTCGTAGATGTCAGGTTTTTTTTCATTTTACAGTCTGTATCGGAACTCGAAGTGGTTAAGTCGGTGCAAAGAAAACAATTTTTGAAAGATGGCGATAAAATTATTTCAACGTTTCATCTGTTTTAACATGGGTTCTGTTGGCGCCAAGGCCTAACTTGCCTCACAAAAGCAGTAATCATGCGCATATGCCTTCTGTTTGTCATGCTGATCGCCGCGGTGTCGGCGGACGCCCAGTGGAAAACCCGGCGCATCCGGTCGGGAGATGTGCGCGACATGCTTGCTGCGCTTTCCGATGACCGCATGCAGGGGCGCAGACCGCTGACTCCGGGCATCGAGCTCGCGGCGGACTACATTGCATCTTCGTTCAAGACTTCCGGATTGCAGCCGCTGACGCCGGGAGGAGATTTCAGACAGCGGTTCCAGACCTTCCAGTCATCGGTTCGGGAACAGTCGGTCAGTCTGAACGGACAGGCGTTGCCGGCGTCAGACTTCATGATCTTTGCCGGAACGGAGCGTATCGACTGGACGGATCAGGGGGCTGAGGTCGTGCGGCTGGGTACTACGGGCAATCCGCTGCAGGAGGCCGTAGGTTTGATCCAGGGCAACCGCGATCTGATCGTAGTGGCTGATACGGCGCAGCGCCGGGTCCTGCAGCGACTCCGCAATGCCCGTATGCAGCGCATGGGGGCGGGCCGGACGGTCGTCATTGTCTTTCTTGCCGGGGATGTCAAGACTTATCGGGTGCAGGCTACGGCCACCGTCACCCGGAATGCGTATGCTAATGTGGTGGGTATGATCCCCGGGCGCACGAGGCCCGATGAATTTGTGTTATTTTCCGCCCATTACGACCATCTTGGCATCGGGAAGCCCGTCGGGCAGGATTCTATTTATAACGGAGCCAACGACGATGCGTCCGGAACGACGGCCGTGATGGCCCTGGCGCGTCTTTTTGCAAGGGGTGCAGGTCCGGAGCGGACGCTGGTCTTCGCTGCCTTTACGGCCGAAGAGTCGGGAGGTTATGGTTCCCGCTATTTCTCTCAGCAGTTCGATCCCCGGAAGGTACAGGCGATGTTCAACATCGAAATGATCGGGACCGAGAGCAAATGGGGGCGTGGAAGCGCCTATATCACCGGATTTGAGAAGACCGATTTTGGGACCATCCTGCAGCGCAACCTGGAGGGCACAGGCTTTGTATTCCATCCGGACCCTTATCCGGCACAGAATCTCTTCTATCGTTCGGACAATGCCACCCTCGCGGCGCTGGGCGTGCCTGCGCATACGATATCCACATCCAAGATGGACAGCGAGAAGTATTATCATACGGTCGATGATGAGATCGGGACCCTGGACATTGATAATATGACGGAAATCATCCGGGCCATCGCACTGTCGAGTATTTCGATCGTGCAGGGGAAGGATACGCCTTCGCGGGTGAAGTGAGGAGGAGCTGAGGATCAGATGCGCTCCCCGACGGACACCTGATGCACGGCCGCACTCATCTCCGAGATGAGGACCGGGTCTTTTTCGATGGCGTTTCCGACCACGATGAGGTCGGCGCCGGCCTGGCAGTTGCGATAGGCCTTTTCGGGATCGGTGATGCCTCCGCCGATGATCAGCGGGATGGATACATGGGCTGAAACGGCCCCGATCATCTCTTCGGGTATGGCTTTCCGTGCGCCGCTCCCTGCATCCATATATATGACTTTCAGACCGAGCATCTCTCCGGCCATGGCTGTGCAGATGGCGATCTCGTGCTTGTCGGCCGGGATGGGGCTGGAATTGCTGATGTATGACACGGTGGTCGGGGCACCTCCATCAATGAGCATATAGCCGGTCGGGATGATCTCCAGTCCACTTTTACGCACGGCCGGGGCAGAAACCACATGCTGACCGATCAGCAGTTCCGGGTTGCGTCCGGAGATCAGCGACAGGTAGAGCAGGGCGTCGGCAGAGGGGGAGATCTGTGAAGGACTTCCGGGAAACAGAATGACAGGGATGTCTGTCTGATGCTTCAACTGGCGGACGACATCGTCCAGGTGAGAGGATACCACAAGACTGCCGCCCAGGAGGATATAATCCACCGCAGCGTCTGTGGAGAGCCTGCAGAGCTGGTCGATCCGTTGCGGGTTGACTTTGTCCGGGTCCACCAGCACGGCGAAGGATTTGTGTCCTGCGGATTTCTTTCCGGTCAGCGACTGGTGGATGGTGTGTTGCATTCCTCGGTTGGTATTGTTGCAAAAATGCGAAAGTTTTTCCAATTGCCGGCCTGACACCGGCCATCCTTTCCCGGCAATTCCTTATGATTGTGCGGTTTGGACCATCCTGTCGGAAAAACCCTCTTATCGTTATCGTAATTTCCCGTCAAAAACAAAAAAAAATACTCCACAGTAGTGTGCAAAAACTCCTGAATGAGGACAGACGTGGCTTCTTTCGCCTTATCCACAAACTGTTGATATTTAGGTAGGCTTTGGAACAATAATCAAAAATATTTTCGCCTTCCTGCACCTCCGTACGGTGTTCGGACGATCCGTAAAAAACATCATTCACGCAACGTTTTACCCCATGGCCGCAAAGACCAAACAGAACGACCCGAAAGGGTTGCAGTTCCAAAGACATTTTACGCAGTCCGGCGTCAGTCCGTTCGATCAGTTCGAATACGACTACCGGAAGTCCGTCATCCGCAATCCCAGCGGAGAGGCGGTGTTCGAGATGAACAATGTGGAGGTTCCGCGTCAGTGGAGCCAGATCGCCACGGATATCATCGCCCAAAAGTATTTCCGCAAGGCAGGTGTGCCCCAGCCCGACGGCACGCTCGGCCGGGAGACCTCTGCCAAGCAACTGGCGCATCGCCTGGCCAACTGCTGGAAGGTTTGGGGAGAGAAGTACGGCTATTTCGCATCCGCGGAGGATGCCCAGGTCTTTTATGACGAGCTGGTATTTTGTATCCTCAACCAGGCTTGTGTGCCCAACTCCCCCCAGTGGTTCAATACCGGCCTGTACGAGAGTTATGGCATCAAAGGCAAGCCCCAGGGGCATTTTTATGTGGATCCGGTGGACGGCAAGCTGAAGAAATCCACTTCTGCTTATGAGCGTCCGCAGCCGCATGCCTGCTTCATCCTGAGCGTGGAGGATGACCTGGTGAATGAGGGGGGCATCATGGATCTGTGGGTTCGTGAGGCACGCATCTTCAAGTATGGCTCCGGTGTCGGTACAAATTTCTCAAACCTGAGGGGTGAAGGTGAAAAGCTGAGCGGCGGCGGTACTTCCTCGGGTCTGATGAGTTTCCTGAAGATCGGTGACCGGGCGGCCGGTGCCATCAAAAGCGGAGGCACTACCCGCCGCGCGGCAAAGATGGTGTGCCTGGACATGGACCATCCCGAGATCGAGCTCTTCATCGACTGGAAGGTTGAGGAAGAGAAGAAGGTCGGGGCGCTGATCGCAGCCGGCTATCCCAGCGATTACGAAGGGGAAGCCTACCGTACGGTCAGCGGACAAAATTCCAACAATTCGGTTCGCATTCCGAATGCATTCTTTGAAAAGCTTGAGCAGGGAGCCGACTGGGAACTGACCGGCCGCATGGACGGCAGGGTCATGAAGAAGGTGCCCGCCAAACAGCTCTGGGACAAGATCGCTTATGCAGCATGGCGTTGTGCAGACCCGGGTACCCAATACGACACCACCATCAATGAGTGGCATACTTGCCCGAAAGGTGGCCGCATTCGGGCCTCCAACCCGTGCTCAGAGTACATGTTCCTGGACAACACGGCGTGCAACCTTGCTTCCGTGAACCTGCGCAAGTTCTTCAGTGAAGATGAAAACGTCTTCGATGTGAAGGGCTTCGAGTACACGGTACGTCTGTGGACGGTGGTTCTGGAGGTCTCCGTCCTCATGGCGCAGTTCCCCAGCCGCGAGGTCGCCCAACTGAGTTATGACTATCGCACCCTCGGACTGGGTTACGCCAACCTGGGCAGTATGCTCATGGTCAGCGGCATCCCATATGACAGTGAGGAGGCCCGCGGGATCGCCGGTGCCATCACCGCGATCATGACCGGCATCTCCTACAAAACATCCGCAGAGCTGGCCAGCCACCTCGGTCCCTTCGCCCGTTACGAAGAGAACCGCGAAGATATGCTCCGGGTCATGCGCAACCACCGCGCTGCGGCTTATGATGCAGACGGTGCCTATGTCGGACTGAGCATCAAGCCCCTGGGCATCAAGGCACAGTACTGCCCTGATTATCTGCTGAGCGCCGCCTGCAAGGCATGGGATGATGCCGTCGGGATGGGTGAGAAGTACGGCTACCGGAATGCCCAGACCACGGTCATCGCACCGACCGGCACCATCGGCCTGGTCATGGACTGCGACACCACCGGCGTAGAGCCCGATTTTGCCCTGGTCAAATTCAAGAAACTCTCGGGCGGCGGTTATTTCAAGATCATCAACCAGTCAGTACCGCAGGCCCTCAAGAACCTGGGCTACAGCGAGCGGGACGCCGAGTCGATCATCAAGTATGCCGTTGGCTCCGCCACCTTCGCAGGTGCCCCACACATCAACCACCAGACCCTGAGTGAAAAGGGCTTCATCGCCGAAGAGATCCGAAAGCTCGACGAGGCCGTGAAATCGGCCTTCGAGATCGGGTTCGTGTTCAATGTGTACACCCTGGGTGAAGAATGCCTCAAGCGTCTTGGATTCAAGCCGGAGCAGTTCTACAATATGGAATGGAGCCTGCTGGAAGCCCTCGGCTTCACTTCGGCCCAGATCGAAGCAGCCAATGACTATGTCTGCGGCACGATGACCATCGAAGGCGCTCCCTATCTCAAGTCTGAGCATTACGCGGTCTTCGATTGCGCCAACAAGAACGGGAAGAAAGGCAAGCGCTTCATTCACGCACACGGGCACATCCGGATGATGGCGGCTACACAGCCCTTCATCAGCGGTGCCATCTCCAAGACCATCAACCTCCCGAACGAGGCTGCGATGGATGAGATCGCCGACAGCTATATGCTGAGCTGGCAGCTGGGACTGAAAGCGTGTGCACTGTACCGCGACGGATCCAAGCTAAGCCAGCCGCTCAGCACCAAGAGCGACAGCAAGAAGACTGAGGAGGAAACAGAAGAAAATACCGACAGCCCCTTCATCGACCTGGGCAAGCTCACGGTCGACGAACTGCTCGATGAACTGCAGAAGCGTATGCAGGCATCGCCCGACACTAAGCTCAAGCGTCAACTCTCACGCATTGTCGAACGCAAGTCGCTGCCCGCCAAGCGCAGGGGCTACACGCAGAAGGCTAAGATCGCGGGGCAGACCTTGTTCCTGCGGACCGGGGAGTACGGAGACGGAACACTTGGTGAGATCTTTGTCGACCTGGCTAAGGAGGGTTCAACTCTGAGGAGCCTGATGAACTGCTTCGCGATCTCCGTATCGGTGGGTCTGCAATATGGCGTGCCTCTGGAGGAATTTGTGGAGAAATTCGTTTTCACCAAGTTTGAGCCGGCTGGTTTC
>CANHUK010000023.1 GCA_947463755.1 Chitinophagaceae bacterium | reverse complement strand
TTGGTTTCCGTTGCGCGATGGACCGCGTAGGCAGCCAGGAAGGCAACGGCTTCCGGAATGGCAACCATTTCGGCAAGACCCGTCAGAATTCCAGGAAATAATCTCAAAATCGCATAGACTAAAAAAGCCTCCCGCTCGGGAGGCTTTTTTGTTTCAGGTATCTTTGCAACATGGATATCGTCATTCTTTATGAAAGGTTCCTGGCATCTGCAGGGGTGCAGACCGATACCCGCCGGATCAGTCCGGGAGAGATGTTTTTCGCCCTGAAGGGGCCGACCTTTAATGGCAACCTGTTTGCCGCGGAGGCGCTGAAAGCCGGCGCTTCGTGGGTGGTGGCAGATGAAGATACCGGCTTCACGGATGATCGGATCATCCGGGTGGAGGATGTCCTCGACACCCTCCAGCAGCTTGCCCGCCATCATCGCCGGCAATTCCAGATCCCTGTACTGGCGATCACCGGCAGCAATGGAAAGACCACCACAAAGGAATTGGTCCATGCCGTGCTTTCCAGGAAATTCAAGACCCACACGACCAGGGGTAACCTGAATAACCACATTGGTATCCCACTCACACTGCTCGCCATGCCCGCAGAAACGGAGATGGCCGTCATAGAGATGGGCGCAAACCATCAAAAGGAAATTGAGGGTTACTGCCGCTACGTGGAGCCCGAATATGGGATCATCACCAATTGCGGGAAAGCACACCTGGAAGGTTTCGGAGGAGTAGAAGGCGTACGCAAGGGGAAGGGTGAACTATATGATCATATCCGTGCGCATGACGGCACGATATTCATGATGAAGGATTACGATTACCTCCGGCAAATGTCTGCAGGGATCAAAAAGATCATCACCTACGGCACTTCGGATGCAGACATCACAGGTACGGTTACCCACGGAGACCCATTCCTCGAAGTGGAATGGGCTGGCCGCGGATATCTGCGTACACAGCTTGCAGGCGACTATAACCTTCCCAACGTGCTGGTAGCGCTGACGGTGGGCGTTCATTTCGGGGTGCCTGAAAAGGAGATCATAGATGCGATATCCACCTATGCCCCGTCCAACAGCCGTTCACAATGGGTGGAAAAGGGCGATAACCGCATCATCCTTGATGCATACAATGCCAACCCGACCAGCATGGCGGCAGCCGTTCAAAACCTCAGTCGGCAGTCGCACCCCCGAAAGTGCGTCATGCTCGGAGGGATGATGGAACTGGGAGCGGACAGCATCGAGGAACACACGGCTTTGGTCAAACTCCTGCAAACGCACGAATGGGCGGAAGTATGCCTGGTCGGTGGAGATTTCATGAATATCGACCATCCTTACAGGCGTTTTCAGGATGTTCATGCTGCAGTAGATTGGTATCGGAGCCATCCCCTAAGGGACGCACTTGTCCTGGTCAAGGGATCCCGCAGCATGCGCATGGAATTACTGACGGAAGTGCTGTGAGGGGTGACCATTATCACATAATCGGTCGGGCGCATCTTGTAACTTTGCAGTACAACCGACGTACATGTCCGACAGCAAACCGAATTACTTCATCAGCGTACTAGACAACCGCTGCCCGCGGTGCCGCTCCGGCCGGATCTTCAAGGAAAGGAATCCCTACAATCTCTCCGCCACGGTTCGGATGAAGGATGCATGCCCCGTCTGCGGACAGCCCACCGAAATTGAAACCGGGTTCTATTACGGAACAGGATATGTGAGTTATGCACTGACGGTTGCGCTCAGTGTGGCATCTTTCCTAGCCTGGTGGGTCCTGATCGGATTTTCTCTGAAAGACACCCGTTTCTTCTGGTGGATGGGCAGCAATGCTGTTTTCCTGATCTTGCTGCAACCATTGATCATGAGGCTTTCCCGAAGCCTCTGGCTTTCCTGGTTCGTTAAATACGACCCGAACTGGAAAGAGCATCAGGAGGTGACCATGACCGATCGTCTGGTCAAGGAACACCAGCATAACTGGTGATCATTCATGAACAAACCAACGTCTGATTCTTCATGCCTTCGCGGTAAAGACTTTACCGCGAAGGCACGAAGGAATGCAGGGTACAGGCTGATGGCTTAGAGCTTCACCAGGGTGTACGTATTGCTCATGAAATCAACGGTGATCTTGTAGTTTCCGCTGGCATCCGGGGAGGGCATATCCTGACCTTCCGGTTTCATGGGACCACCATTGTTCTTGATGCCGGGGGCCTGGCTGTCGACCGCTCCATATTTCTTACCCCAATTCCCGTTTTCCGGCAGGAAGAGATAATTCTTACCGGCTGTCAGGTTGATGGTCAGCTCAAATTTTGTTGAGTTGATGCGGGTAAACCGCTGTGCCGGCACCGGCACGGGATTGTTCCATCCACCGGGGGTAGCATCACCCACGATAAAGAGTTCGGTGGGGAGTCCGTGTTGCTGAGTGAAGGGGGTAACCGTGAATTTGCCCTCCTGGAAATCCATCAGGAGTTTGTACAGCCCATTGGATGCAGGTCCGGGAAAGTTATCAGGCAGATTGTAGCCAAAGTTGCCACCGGCGGCGAGCCCGGGCAGTGCATTGCTGGCGACGGAATACTTGTTGCTCCAGTCTCCGTTGTTCAGGGGAAGCACCAGGTATTGCTTACCGCCATTGAGCTGAAAGATCCCCCCGAAGGTCGTCTCGTCGAGTCTGGACAACTCCTGAGAGGGTACCGGCATCGGATTGTTCCATCCGCCCTGGGTGGCATCACCGACAATGTACAGCCTGCCGGAAGACGGAAGCGTCACCCTTGGCGGGATCTTGTAGGTTGTGGCCCGGATGCGCAGGGTGTTGGAGGTGCGACGCTCGTTGTTGTTTCCGTAAGAGGAGATCACCCGAAAATCGAGGTCATAGGCCCTGTTGTACTGGAATCCAAAACTCAGCATCAGATTGTTGAGATCCTTGGCGATGAAGGACATCGTACGCTTGCCGATCAGTTGGAAGGACACCGCCTTAGAGAAGTTGCGGCCGGCCGAGTCGATCTGCACAATGTATTTGAAACTGTTGCTGTCACTGGCATACTCAGGATTGGCCCATACCAAGGTGAGCACGGTCTTGTTGCTGTCTGCCGGTGCAGGTGCCAGGGAAGTCACGGAAGCCGTGAGTTCCGGATTGAAGCCCTCTGCGTAGAATGGCAGTCGCTCTATCTTTTCACAGGCGATGAAGCCGAACAGCAGGATCGCTGCCAGCATGGCCTGAATGCGACGAATGTTCATGTGCGTTCGTTTGATTGGATTATTGTTTCACCACGGTAAAGATCCCCTTCTGGAAATCGACTGTGATCTTGTAATTGCCCGAAGCAGATGGAGCCGGGAAGTCCTGGCCACCGCTGGTGTAGAATCTGAATTCTCCGCCATTCGAGATACCGGCTGCCTGATTATCCACAACAGCATATTTGCTTCCCCAGCTTCCATTCTCCGGAAGGAAGAGGTAGAAATTACCGGCGCCGCTCAGCGGGATCGTGATGTCAAACAGGGTGTTGGACCGCTTGGTGAACTCCTGCGAAGGCAGGGGCACCGGGTTGTTCCATCCCCCAGGAGTGGCATTGCCCACAATGAACAACCGTCCGGTCACGGGCAGAGCGACCTTGGGCGGCGGTGCATAAGGGGTCGCGGTGAAGGTGATCTTGTTGGAGGTCAGCGGAATGGCGTTGTTGCCGCCCACACTGCTGGTGATCCGTGCCTCCAGCGAATAACGGCGACCAAAAGGAAGGGCCATTGAATTCCCGAGGATCGCGTTCAGCTCGGCCACCGTGTACCCTTTGCTCAATTCCTTGCTGATGGTGGTCGAAAACCGGCTCTTGCTGCTGAAATTCGCACCGACCGTGTCGATCTCCAGCAGATAGTTGACATCCTGGGAATTGACGCCTGTGGTGAACTTGTATTCCGGGTTGGTCCAATCGAAGCGGATAGCCAGCACCGACTCATCTGCAGGCGGGGGCTGGAGATTTACGGAAGCCGTGGAGGCCGTCAGACTCGGCTGTTTGCCGCCGAGGTAGTATATCCGGTACTCCTCTTTTTTGCAGGACTGCAGGAGGAACAACACCGCCAGCATCCAGGAGACCGAAGTGATGATTCGTTTCATGTCCAATGATGTTTGATTGATTAATAACCGGTGTTCTGCTTGATGTTAGGGTTCGAACCAACCTCTGTGGCCGGGATCGGATAGAGCTTGCGGAATGCTCCGACACCCGTTCCGTTCCGTACTCCACCCTTCCAGGGCCAGAGATAAGTATCTTCAGTGAACCGGCCGTAGCGGATCAGATCGGTCCGGCGGAAGCCTTCCCAATACAGTTCGCGGGCACGCTCATCGAGGATGAAGTTCAGATTCAGCGTCACATCCGAGATATTGCCTGCCGTACTCCTGTACGCCCGCTCACGCAGCCTGTTGATATAACTCAGGGCCGTTGGGCGGTCGCCGCCGGAGCCGCCACGCAGCACGCCCTCTGCATAAATGAGGAACATTTCGGCGAGTCGGAACAACGGAAAGTCGATATCGCTGAAGGTGCGTCCCGGGTCAGTACCGAAGCCTCCACTTCGCGTCCGGTTGCGGAACTTGGTGACGGCAAATCCATCCTTGAACTCACTGATCTTATCGATGTCCAGCTTGTGCTGGAAGAACTGTGCGCGCTTATCGGCAGCACCGGTGAAGTCGGGGAAGAGCTGTGGCAGGTTCTTCGTGGTTCGGATACCGCCCCAGCCGGAGAGACCGGAAAAATTCTGGTCCATGTCACCACCAACAGAAGCGTTCACCAGGAAGGTTGTACCGCCATAGTTCTTCGTTTTGATGCCATCGTAGTTCAGCGTCCAGATCGCCTCTGTGTTCCCGACATGGTTGTCTGCAAGCATCAGGGTCCGGTAGTCTGTGAGCAGTACATATCCGCCGTCGATGACCTTTTTCGCATTGGCAACGGCCTCGGACCACTTAGGGGTTCCGGTGTAGGTCTGCGCATTCAGGTACATGCGGGCCAGCAATGCCCATGCAGCGGCCTTGTCGGCACGTCCGTAGGCATTGGCACGGGGAGCGGGGAGTTCAGCAGCCAACGCATTCAGTTCCGACTCAATGAAGGTGAAGAGCTTTGCCGATGTTGTCTGCTCGGGACGGAGCCCGGCACCGATCCCGGATTCCTCGGTCGTGAAGCCGGGGTTTCCGTAGAGGTCCATCAGCACCCAGTACTGGAAGGCCCGCACGAAACGTGCTTCGGCACGCATTACTTTGATATTATCTGCAGCCGTGCCGGTGATCCCGCGGGATGCGAGTTTATCGGGTGCGCTTTCGCGGATGAACTCGTTACACAGGGTGACCACATAGAAACAGCGATTGTACAATCCCGTCAGGAAGGTGTGGTTGGCACTCCAGTTCATGTTGTGGAATTCCCAGATGTCAGCGTCGTTCCAGGCAACCACTGCCTCGTCGGTGCTCAGTTCCTGAGCCTTCCAGAAGAGCCGGAGGAAATCAGAAGTGCCCTCGTCGATACCGGCCACGTCGCCGTTGCCCGCAGGCCCGCTGTTGCCCGTCAGGGCCATGCTGCCATAAACTTTCGCCAGCACCTGCTTATAGCCGGCTTCGGAATTATACAATTGTGCGCCCGTCACATCATTGGGCGGAAATCTGTCCAGGTCCTTGTGACACCCGGCGAAGAGCAGCGCCGCCATCAGGAGGACCATACAATGCAATGATATCCTTGTCATGGTTCGTTGAATTGTCGTGTTAGAAATCAAGATTCAGACCCAGAGCGAAGATCCTGGGACGGGGATAGATCTGGTTGTCGATGCCACCGTTCACCTCAGGATCCAGGCCGGTATACTTCGTGATCACGAAGGCGTTCTGGATATTGGCCGTCAGGCGCATCCGCACATTCTTCATCACCTCGCCCGCATCATATCCGACGTTGATGTTGTCCATCCGGAAGAAGGAGGCGTTCTCGACATAATAGTCGCTGAAATACTGATTGTTCGTGAAACCCGTCTTCAGGTAGCTCGTGCTGGCGTTGCCCAGCCATCCGAGCGGGTTCAGGACCTGACGAAGCACGCCCCGATTGCTGGCGTTGTTGTTGTAGATGTAGTTGCCGAAGCTCATGCGTCCTACAAATCCTGCATTCCACTTGCCAAAGCTAACGGAGCTGTTCAGACCCATGAAAAGCCGGGGATCAGGAGCAGCATAGCGGTACTGATCGTTGTTGTTGATGATTCCATCGCGGTTGATGTCTTCGTACAAACCTTCAATAGGTTCTCCGCCTACTTCATAGATCTGCTTGCGCACGAAGAAGGTATAAGGACGATGTCCGACGGAATGGATCTGGATCGTATTGCCGGTACCCCCTGCGATGCCTCCCACCGGGTTGCCCTTGAAGGCGGGATCCGGGTTCAGGAGGAGCTTGGTGATCTTGGCGTCGATATAGGTCATATTGAAGCCCAGGTCCCAGGTCAGCCGATTGTTACGGATCGGTGTCAGGTTAAGGGTGAATTCTGCCCCCTTGCTCTCGATATTACCGACATTGGTCAACAGCTGATTGCTAAAATTGGTACCGAGCGGAATGGGCACTACGCTGAGCAGATCCTCGGTCTTCCGGGAGAACACATCGATCGAACCACTGATGCGATTGTCCAGGAATCCGAAGTCGATGGCGGCGTTGATGTTGCGGGTGGTCTCCCAGCTCAGGTTCGGATCATAGGCGCTCGGGCGCTGCATGGACAGGAACTCGTTGCCCAGCTGATACATCGCTGCATTGTTGCTGAGCGAGTAGCGGGGCAGATAGCCGTAGAAGTCGATGCCATCCTGCTGACCGGTCACACCCCATCCGACACGGAGTTTCAGGTCGCTCACCACCTTGGAATTCTTCAGGAACCCTTCGTTATTGATCCTCCAGGCCAGTGCCGCGGACGGGAACACACCCCAGCGGTTGTCCTTATTGAAGCGGCTGGAACCATCCGTACGCAGGCTGGCCGTCAGCACGTACCGATCGGCGATCGAGTAGTTCATCCTTCCGTAATAGGAGATCAGCGTATACTGGGATTCGCTGTTGGCGAACTGCGGTTCGCTGCCCGGTATGACCGACTTGTCGAAACGGTGATCAGGAAAATTGGGATTGGTGAACAGGAAGTCCTGGTAGCCTGTACCTGCCATCAGATCGATGCGGCTCTTTGCAAAACCCAGGTCCTTCGCATAGTTCAGGTAGAAATCCATCAACAGGTTGCGGCGATTGCTTTCATATTCATTATTGACACCGCCGTAGTTGGTGACCTTAAAGGGATTGCTTTGGGTGGCCCAGCGGCGATAGGTGGCCGGTGCGCTGTCGCTCACCAGCACGGTACCACTGCCCTGCTGGACATCATAGCCCAGGTTCAGGTTCGCCCGGAGGCCCGACAGGAAGGGGATGCTATAGTCCAGCTGCAGGTTGCCAATGCTGCGCAAAACACTGCTCTTGTCTTCGCGCATGTCCAGCAGGCTCATCGGGTTGATGGGACCCAGCGCCATGGGTGGTGCGCCGGAGGCATTATTGTCGACATAGGTAAAGAATCCGCCAAAGCGCGGGCTGCTGACGCGTACCGGCTGGGTGGGATCAAAGGAGATCGCGCTGCCGATCGCCCCTTCATTGGCGAAGGTGTTATTGGTGCGGGCGGCCTTCACGTTGAGGTCGACCTTCAGCCGGTCGTTGAACAGGCGGGGATTAAGATTGAGACTCAGCGACTGGCGACCGAAGTTGCCCGTACGCAGGATACCATCCTGATTGAGCAGACCTGCCGACAGCCGGAAGGGCAGTTTTCCCTTGACAGCGGCACCGGCCACACCGAAGTTCACGTCCTGACCGAGGGCTGTACGATAGATCTCATCCTGCCAGTCGGTGTTGGCGGAACCAAGTTTGGCCACATCCACAGAACCGCCGCCCTTGGTGCCGACGATGTCGCGGATCTGTTGTGCGGTGAGCACATCCACCTTGGCACCCGGCTGCTGCACAAATGCCTGGGCTCCGAAATTGAAACGCAGCGCGCCTTTCGAACCCTTACGGGTGGTAATGAGTATGACCCCGTTGGAAGCGCGCGATCCGTAGATGGCCGCCGCGGAGGGATCCTTCAATACCGTGAAATTCTCGATGTCATTCGGGTTGATGAGGTTGAGCGGGTTGGTGGAACCGGCCACGCCGCCGTTGTCCACCGGCACTCCGTCGATCACGATCAGTGGGTCGTTGCTCGCGTTCAGTGAGGCACCGCCCCGGATCCGGATCCGGCTGCCAGCTCCCGGAGCTCCGCTGTTGGAAGTGATCTGCACGCCGGCAACCTTTCCGGCGATGAGCTGCTCGGGTGTTTGCAGGGCGCCTTTGACAAAATCCTTGCGGGATACGGAACTGATGGCACCGGTCAGATCGCGCTTGCGCTGCGTGCCATAACCTACAACGATGACCTCATTCAGGTTGGACTGTGCCTCTTCCAGATTGATGGTCAGCGTACCTGTGCCCTGGCCGCTCAATGAGAACTCCCGGGTGAGAAACCCCACAGATGTCACCACCAGGGTGCCCTCCGCAGGTACGTCGAGAGAGAACCGGCCATTTGCGTCGGTGGACGCGCCCTGGCCGCTTCCCTTTACTTGAATGGACGCATTGACCACAGGGCTGCCGTCCTTTGCATTGACGACCGTGCCTGTCAGTTTCCTGCCCTGGCCGAGCGTAAGCTGAACCGCGGCAAAAAGCAGCAGACCCAGCAAGCCCAGATGCCTGGACAATCGCTTACTTTTCATATTTGCGTTTTTGGTTTTATGATGAATGACTGATCGACGATTTTAACGATTGATGATCAATGCAGACTGACGCCTCACCCCTTCGGATTCGAGGAGGATGACATACTGCCCTGCCGGAACCGCAGCACCGGTCAGCTCCGCCAGTGAGGAACGGAGCAAATGCTTACCTCGCGGACGCATACCCGAAAAGAGCGTGGCCACGCGACGACCATCCATCGTCAACATACTCAGGGATACCCTCGCCGGCGACTCCAGCTCATATTCGATCTGCACAAGATCCGAGGCCGGATTGGGATAGACATTCATCGACAGCCGTCGTTCCGGAACAACCGGCATGTCATCTGACGTTACCAGCGCATGTCCTACTTCGCGGTCGATGAATACCTTATACTCTCCGGGCATCAGGCTGATGGTCTGCGGCAGACCGGTCGCCGCAAGGGTTGTGCGATTGAGATAATCGTACCATGTCCCCGCCCGGGGAAAGCGCACCGTATCTCCTGCCGGAACGACACCGAAATTTCCGATCACCACCACACGCAGCGAATCACCGGACACCTTCAAGGTTTTGTATGCGCCGGAAAGCCGATGTTCCACGCCGGTATTGGTCGTGAAGGTTTGAAGGAACCTCGGATCCTTGCGCAGGGCCAGCAGGGCAGCATAGACCTGATAGAGCTTGTATCGGGCGGGATCGTTCCGATAGTCCCACCGGATGGGCTTCATGTCTGTGCGACACTGCATATCAGGGTACGGCTGCGGAACGGAATTGCTGCCCGGGCAGTATGTGATCGAAAAATCGTACCCCAGTTCACCGAACTGCCAGAGCATCTTCGGACCGGGCATCATGGCCCAGAAAGCAGTACTCATGGCATTACGCTCCAGGGCAACGGACAGCGAACGAACATTATGACTGGTGCTGGAATTGTTTCCGAAGGTCAGATTCTTGTACATCAGCCGCTCTTCATCGTGGCTTTCCTGATAGGAGATCAGATATGGCTGACTCCAGCCCCTCGCCGATGCCAGGGCTCCTTCGAAATTGGATGACGACAGGAATCCCATCGTCGCCTCATTGAAATTATGGTTCATGTTACCCCAAAGCAACATGCCGTAATTGGAGAGCTCGATCTCCTCGGTGTTGGCAGCAAAATGTTCGAGGATACAATAACTTCCGGCAGACACGGCCTGCATCTTATCCTGGATCCGCTTCCAGATCGCCACCCGGGAGGCGTCATAGGCTCCCCAGGCCCCTACGTTGGTTGGATTGTTGACCTGCGTAAACCCCTTCGAAAGATCCCATCTGAACCCGTCGATCCGATAATTCGTGAGCCAGTGTTCAATGACCCGATCGGTGAAATCCCTGGTGGCCTGGCTTTCATGGTTGAAGTCATATCCCACATTGAAGGGGTGTCGGGCATCCTGGTTGAACCATGGATTGTCCGTCGCAGGCTTCCCGGCGGTCGCATCCCAGTACAGCTGGACCATAGGGGAACTCCCGAAGGAGTGGTTAAGCGCGATGTCAAGAACGACCGCAATGCCGGAAGCATGACAGGAGTCGATGAACCGGCGCAGGTCGTTTTCCGTGCCATAATATTTATCCGGGGCGAAGTAGAACGCCGGGTT
>CANHUK010000022.1 GCA_947463755.1 Chitinophagaceae bacterium | reverse complement strand
TTGAGTTCCAGCAGAAATGCCTGGGGAAGATGGGTGAAGTCAGCAAGGGAGAAGGCCGTACGATCCTGTTCGTCAGCCACAATATGGCCGCCATCAGTACGCTTTGCCGCAGTGCGATCATCCTTCAGCATGGACGTATTGATTTTACCGGAGATGTAAATGCGGGTATCGAGCGATATGTTCGGTCGTCCAAGTCAGCCACCGGTGCGGTGGACCTCGCCGATGCCCGGCACCATATTTGCGCCTTTTCCAAATTGCGTTCTGTCAGACTGATGGATGCAGAGGGCATTGTTACCAGCACACTCTTCATCGGGAATGTATTCCGTCTTTGCATATCATTTGAACTCTTCGAAGACATCCGAAACCTGGAGATCGGATGGTGCATCAACAATATCCAGGGGGTGACGCTGGTGGGATATGTGAGTCCGTGGGAAGGTTTCCAGACCCGTTTCGACAAGGGTGTTCATGAAGTGGAGTGCACCGTGCCCTTCCTGCAGACACTGCCCGGCACCTACTATGTCACGGTCTGGGTAAAACGTATGGGAGAGAAGATCGACGACGAGGTGGAGCGCGCCATCGAGTTCGAAGTGCTCAGCCGCGACCTGAATGGTTCGGTGACCTACTTCGACAAATACGCCGAACTCAATATGTTCCAGCATTCCAGCTGGAGACAGATCAATTCCATCATGCCATGACAGGGTTGCGACGTTCCATTTCCAAACTCTACAGTTACTATCGCGACTGGGCCATCCTCATTCGGCTGCCGCGCATCATCCGCGAAACCCGGAAAAGCCAGACGCCGGTACGGTTCCATCACTGGTTCTTTCAGAAGCTGATCGGTGTCAACCGGGAGGCATACTGGCCCATGCACCCTGGCAGTGTAGTGCGCGGTGCCCGTCGTGTATATTGCGGCGTGGATACGAATCCGGGCTACGAAAAGGGCTGCTATATCCAGGCTGTCAATCCGATCTATATCGGAGATTACACCCAGATCGCGAACAACGTGGGGCTGATCTCCTCGAATCACGACCTCTATGATCTGCGTCGCAATATCCCTACCCGGCCGATCAGGATCGGAAAATACTGCTGGCTGGGGATGGGTGCGAAGATCCTGCCCGAAGTCGAACTTGGAGATTTCACGATCGTTGGCGCAGGATCCGTAGTGACCAAGTCGTTTTCGGAGGGTTATTGCGTGATCGCGGGCAATCCTGCCAAACTCATCAGAAAGCTGGATCGGGAACAATGCATATTGTACCGGAACGATATTGAATACAACGGATTTTTCAGGACGGGTCCGGAGTTCGACCGTCAGCGCAGGAAATTTCTAAGTGTCTGAGATGGGTGGTGAATACAAAAGGTGTACGAAATGTGTCATGGACACGATGGGGGATGAACGCATCCGCTTTGATGCAGATGGCGTTTGCTCCTACTGCCATGAATACGATCGCCTTCATCGTCTGTTGGTGCCACCCCCGGCTGAGGCTGCCAGACTGCTGGCGGAAAAGACCGAGGAGATTAAGGCGGCGGGCCGGGCCGGCCAATATGACTGCATCCTGGGATTGAGCGGAGGGGTCGATAGTAGTTATCTGGCCTATCTGGCAAAGGAACTGGGACTGAGGCCGCTCTGCATACATTTCGACAATGGCTGGAATTCGGAGCAGGCGGTGCAGAACATCGCCCATATCGTCAACAGGCTCGGATTTGATCTGCAGACCTACGTGATCGACTGGAATGAATTCCGTGATCTTCAGCGGGCATATTTCAAGGCCTCTGTGATCGATATCGAGGCGCTCACAGACCATGCCATCTTCGCCAGTATCTACCGGCTTGCCTTCAAACTCAATATAAAATACCTGCTCAGCGGATCGAATGTGGTGACGGAAGGTGTCCTCCCGTACCACTGGACGCATAAGAAGTCCGATTATATCAATATTCGCGATATCCATCGGAAGTACGGCACCATTCCCCTCAAATCATTTCCGCTGATCGACAAGCGGACGAAGGATCGCATACGTCGCAGCGGAATTGAAACCGTAGAGCTGCTGAATCTCGTTCCCTACAACAAGGCCGAAGCCAAAGAGACGCTCAAGCATGCACTCGACTGGCAGGATTACGGGGGTAAGCATTATGAATCCATCTTCACGAAGTTCTATCAGGCCTATATCCTACCGGTAAAGTTTAAGGTCGACAAGCGCAAGGCGCATCTCTCCACATTGATCTGCTCGGGTCAGATCGACCGGGATCAGGCGCTGCGGGAGCTTGAGGCTCCTTTGTATGATCCCGAATCTTTAAGGGCCGATAAGTTGTATGTCCTGAAGAAACTTGGATTCACCGAGGAGGAGTTCGACCGGCTCATGCAGGAAGCGCCCGTGCCGCATGAAGCCTTCGAGATCGAGGGCCCCATCTTTAACTATTATCCCATCCTGAAGCCTTTGAGGCCGCTTTGGCATTTCGTGAGCGGACTGATCGGGCGGACCAGGGTTTGATGATCCTTTTTCCACACTGAAGCCACGCATGTCGGACTCAATACCGGTCTCAGGCAGGGTGCACCATCCCCGGCTGGACGCGCTTCGATGCTATGCTGTGGCTGCCGTTCTGTTCAGTCATTATTTTCCGACCGGTGTAACCCGTCACCTTTTCGCAGGTACGGCCGGCGTTGAGTTATTTTTTGTGATCAGTGGGTTCCTGATCACGGATATCCTGTTTGGATACCGGCTGTCGGGTCCGAACACCCTCCGTCATCTGGGACGATTTTATGCCCGGCGGACCCTGAGGATCTTTCCGATCTACTATCTCTATTTGCTGGTCGTGGCCGTGACGATCCCGGGTATTGCCTGGCAGGAGATGAGCTGGGCGGTCGGCTACGTGTATAATCTATTCGAGATGTCGCATCCGGCCTCACGTCCGTTGCTGCATCTCTGGTCACTGAGCATCGAGGAGCAGTTCTACCTGATCTGGCCTTTGGTGATCCTGAAGACGCCCATGCGGCATGTGCTTCAGGTGATGGTGGCCCTTGTGCTCTTTTCCCTGTGCTTCCGTATTGCGGTACCCGGCGTACAGCACAAGCTGTCCACGATCTCCTGCTTTGATGCATTTGGACTGGGGGGCCTGTTCGCTGGCCTCCGCCGTTTCGATCCCGCGATGCTGAACCGTCTGCTGCGCATGCGATGGATCCTGTGGTTGGCCCTGACCTGGTTCGTTGGTACCATCTTCACTTCCTTTACGACCTGGTCGTTGCCCGATGCCGGCTTCAGGACCGCACTTGCGGTGATCTCTTTTCATTTGCTGGGTGCCTGTGTTCCATCGGAAGGGCGTTCGCTTCGGGATTCATCGTGGTGGCTGGACGGGCGCCGCAGGCGCTATCTCGGCATCATATCTTATGGGATATATCTTTACCATCTCCTGCCGATGCTGTGGATGGAGGGATGGCTGGAACAACTACTGAAGCCCCTGGCGGAAGCGGGAATGGCCTCCCTGATATATTACAACCGGTACCTGATCGGTGCGCCGCTTTATACCTTAATTACTATCGTCCTGGCTGTACTGTCTCATCGATATCTGGAATCTTATTTCACCCGCCTGAAAGACCGGCGATTCTCCTGATGAACAATCCCGTCTTTTCGGTCATCGTCGCCAATTACAATAACGGCCGCTATCTGCCCGACCTGGTGCGGAGTCTGCAGGCGCAGACGTTGGGTGACTGGGAACTGGTGATTGCGGATGACGCGTCGACGGATGATTCCGAGTCATTCATCGCGCCCTTTCTGACGGATGGGCGGATCCGATGGGTGCGTCATGATATCAACCGCGGGGCTGCGGCGACTTTCCGGACGGCGATGGATCATAGCCATGCGGAGGTCATTGGTATGCTGGGGGCGGATGACGCGCTGGTGCCTGAAGCCCTGGAAAGGATGCTGGATGCGCATCGCCAGCACCCGGATGCTAGCATGATCAACAGCGCCTGTCAGTGGTGTGATGAGTCGCTGAACATCATCGAGAAATATAAGCATTACCGGCCGCTGGCTCCCGGCGAGGAACTGATCAGGCATCTCTGCATCGGCAGTTTCGCTACATTCAAGCGATCCGCATACCTGGCTACCTCAGGATTCGATCCCGCCTTTCGCAAGGCCCTTGACCATGATATTTATCTGAAGCTCGACGAAGTCGGCCGTTTATATTTTGTTGACGAGCCACTATATCTGTACCGGCGGAACCCGCAAGGGATCTCCCAGGATGTCAATGGCATGCGGGCTGCACAGTTCAGCGCGCTGGCCCGTTTGAATGCCTATGCGCGCCGGAAGGGAACAGGACGGGCGAATCTGACCGAGGAAGAAGCCCGTTCGCTGCGCGAAACCTGGTACCTCCGTGAGATGCTCCATGCCAGGCTTCAGGGAGATCGCGCGTCACTACGTCAACTCCTGCGCGAAGCGTGGCGTGTACTTCCATCGCTCCGAACCAACAGGACCTATCTGGCCCATCTGTTGCGGTCCTTTCTGATGTGATCAGCCATGAGGATCGCCTTCATCACAACCTGCGGTTTCCCCTGGGGAGGCTGCGAGCAGCTCTGGACAAGGACAGCGGCCCTGGCGCTTTCCGAAGGACATGAGGTGCTCATTTCCGTGTTCGACTGGCCGGAGCAGCATCCCGTGATCCGGTCGCTCGAAGCTGCAGGCGCGAGGCTGTTACTGCGCAGGAGATTCTATCCCCCGGCCGCCATCCGCCTCCGGAAGCGGATCATGAATGTACTGATGCCTGCGGGGCGCAAGGTTACGTACCACGATGAGGTGCTTGCGTTTCGGCCCGACCATGTCCTGTTCAGTCTGGCCGGCGGCGATGAGATCGCTTCGGACCCGGGCGATCTGATGGTCTTCATTCGCCAGTTGCAGGTGCCATTCACCATCATTCACCATAGCATGACCATCGGTCATGTGTATCCGCAGATCACTCGTGACCTGTTCGCGGAGATATTTTCGAAGGCCCGTCACAGCCTGTTCACATCCCGTTTTCAGCTGGATCTGTACAGGCAGCAGACGGGAGATCCGATACGAAATGGACGTGTGGTCGCCCATCCGTTGCCCAACATCCCGTACACACCACTTCCGGATATTGACGAGACCATTCGATTCGCCATCATCGGTTCGCTGGTGACCCGGTGGAAGGGGCAGGACATGGTACTGTCGATCCTCTCCCGTGAAGAATGGGCAGGGCGTGACTGGCACCTGGACATCTATGGCACGGGTGAGGATGAATCCCAACTTCGGTCGCTGACCGAATCTTCGGTTATGCGTGACCGTGTGTCTTTTCACGGACACAACTCAGATATCGGACGTGTCTATGCCGAACATCATTTGATCCTGATCCCGTCTCGTCAGGACACAGGACCCATCGTTCTCTTCGAGGCGATGTTGGCGGCCCGCCCGGTGGTGGGCACACCGATGGGTGCGATGGCTGAATTCATTGCAGACAGCACGACCGGAGTGTTGGCTTCCGGACTATCTGAGACGGACTTTGCAGAAGCGATGGAACGTGCGTGGCAGTCGATAGCCGAATGGCCCGCCTGGGGCCTTGCGGCGCGCGCGTGCATCCTGAATACATATGACCTTGACCCAGACCGTACGTTGCTCGACCTGATCCTTTGAAGTATGATGAACATCAGGAAGCTGCTAACGGCCATGCATACCCGATGGATACTCTTTCGGGAGTCTCTGCGGAACATGAGGGACATTGCCCGCATGTACATTGCGACGCAGGCCCCGCAGCCATCAGATCGCAACCTGGTGGTGTGTATCCGGGATTTCAGGCATGGCAGGTACGGATATTTGCTGGTGAGTTATTTTGCGCAGGCAGGATACCGCATCTATTTCTACAGGAGTCTGCAGTTCCTGTTGGGTCTTTACGGATACGACCGGGCCGTCTTTAGTATGCCCGGTGCGGGCATCTTCCGTAGAAAAGTTTTCAGGGGAATCAACGCGGTTGATTTCCTGGGATTGAATGCGGAGCATATCCTGTCGCCGGTCAAGGGCATCGGGAAGCGGTATACGATCGATCTCGATTATTTCAGATCCGGCCCGGCGAATGCCTTGAGGATCCCCTACCATATCCATCCGCTGATGCTCAGGCATCCCCATCGTCCGGAGCCGGGGAACTTCCGTCACCGGATCCTGATGTACGGGCAACCTGACCTCGACTGGTCACCGGAATTGATCCGCGACCATTTCGGACTGATACCCCGCAGTGAAGTTTTTTCGCATCTAGACTCCGCTCCGATCGAATGGTTCCGTCCCTCGGACCATGCAGCGCTGGAACGTTTCCTCTCCACACCGGCTGATCGTCCGCTTGCCTGTCTGATCGATAGCCGCCGCTGCTGGATACCTGCATCGGCCTGGCTACGTGTTTTATCAGGCTTTGATTTCTTCGTAGCGACGCCCGGCGTGTCGATGCCCCAATCGCATAATATGATCGAGGCGATGTCTGTGGGCACGATACCTCTGACACAGTATGGACGTCATATGCATCCGCCACTGACGCATGGACGCGATAGCATCTCATATACCGACCTCGAAGATCTGGACCGCATTCTTAACGAACTGATGGCCATGGATGCGGAAGCCATCCTTCGTCTGCGCTCCGGTGTGGCGGCCTATTTTTCGGAGCACATCGAACCAACCCATGTCGTGGAAACATGGAGGGCTATGGAGGCAACGGAAATCCAACTGCTGTTCAACGCCGAAGAGCCCTCACTGGAACTGTTGAGGAGTCGGTTGGGTGAAAGGTCACAACCTGAAAAAAAGACGTAGCGGATACCAGATGACATCAACTCGTCCGTTGCACATACTGATCGTTCCGCCGGAGGAATTCGTTCCTCCATATGCACCGGTTTCAGCGATCTTCCAATATCACCAGGGCATCGCCCTGCAGGGACTTGGTCACAAGGTCGGTGTCCTCTCGGTGACCCCTTCGCTTGCCCTGAAGCCCCTGATGGTCAGTTTCTTCAGAAAGCTCACGGGCAGACGCACATACTATCGTCAGATCGAAGGAGCCTCGATCGCGGGCATCATCCGCGCCACGCTCCGATCCATCCTCCTGCCCGGCGCACTGCGCAGGGAAAACATGGGAGGCATGACTGTTTTGCGGCGCCAGTTGCACTGCTGGAATGATGGCAGTCTCCAGCAGGAGCTCGACTACTACCGCCGGGTTATTGCAACGGCTTTTCAAACCTATGTAGAAGAGGAGGGCCGACCTGATATCGTGCACGTGCACAATGCCTGGCTTGCCGGAACGGCTTGCATCGGGTTACTATCGGCTGCAGGCATCCCCTACTGCCTGACAGAGCACAGCACCTACTATGCACGCAACATCATCCCGGAGACCTTCTATCCAACGCTGAGGGCGATCTATTCCGCTGCAGGCGCCACGATCGCCGTGAGTCCCTCGCTGTTGCAGTTGCTGAAAGATCGCGGGTTGTCGGAGGATGTGCGATTCATCCCGAATATGCTGGATCCGTCCTTTGTACGTCCGCTGCCGGTCTTGGAGCGCGCGCGTGGCGGTTTTACTTTCATCCATGTCGCAGAACTCACCGAAAAAAAGGGACAGACCATCTTGCTGGACGCCTTTGCTTCGGCTTTTCGGGGGAAGGCCGGGATCCGACTCGTGATCGGCGGTTCAGGCGCATTGAAGGATGAGCTGATGCGCCGCACCGCATCCCTTGGGATCGGTGGTCAGGTGGAATTTACGGGTATGCTTGACCGTGAAATGCTCAGGTCGAGGATGCTTTCTGCTGACGCATTTGTTCTTTCGAGTCTGTTCGAAACCTTCGGGGTCGTCATCATAGAGGCTATGTCCTGCGGTAAGCCATGCATTGCAACGATCTGCGGTGGGCCGGAGGACATCCTCGACGCGTCGACAGGGCTGCTGGTACCGGCCGGAGATGTGGATGCCCTGGCCGGCGCCATGTTGCGGATGTATGAAACCATCGATACCTATGATGCGGACGAGATCCGGTCAAAGGCTATTGACGTCTATGGTCCCGCTACGATCGCTCGCCGGATCGAGGAGGTTTATCGGACCATACTGGACGTTTCCGGGAATGAATTGAGGTCCTGAGTGCCGTTTCTGTTCAAGTCTGCGTATCCTTGCAGACGGGAAGGCCTGAGACCCGGACATGTCATCTTACTCACTTATGCGAACATTCACAGCGTGCAGACAGTGTATATTGGATTCGACCGATGATCCGGCCCTGGAGCTGGACGAGCGGGGCTGGTGTCAGCATTGTCGCAAGTTTGAGGCCGACAAACGTATTTTCGTGCGGGAAGGGGAGGCAGGCGAGGCCATGCTGGCGGATGCTGTCCGCCGGATGAAGGCCGAGGGATCCGGCAAACCTTATGACTGCCTGATCGGCGTGAGTGGCGGGGTCGACAGCAGCTATGTAGCCTATATGGCACATAAGCTCGGACTTCGGGCCCTCTGCGTGCATTTCGACAACGGATGGAACAGTGAACTGGCAGTTAAGAATATCGAGAATATGGTCGCCCGGCTTGGGTTCGACCTTTACACCTATGTGATCGACTGGCAGGAGTTCCGCGACCTGCAACTGGCATATCTCCGGGCTTCGGTCGTAGACATCGAGGTATTGACGGACCATGCTATCTACGGGAGTACATTCAGGATCGCGAAGGAACGTCAGATCAAATATGTGATCGGCGGGAATAATGTCGCGACGGAAGGGGTGCTGCCTTATCACTGGACCTACAACAAAAAGGATCATGTCAATATCCGGGCCATCCATAAGGCATTCGGGCAGGGGACGATCAAGTCTTATCCTTTTTTGGATCGTAAGATGAAGAAATTCATTGCCGGTTCCGGGGTGACTTTTATCAATTATCTGAATTGGATGCCTTACGAAAAGGATGAAGTGAAACGAACACTCATCCGGGATCTTGACTGGCGTGACTACGGCGGCAAGCATTACGAGAGCATATGGACCCGTTTCTATCAGGGGTACATCCTGCCGGAAAAATTCGGGATAGATAAGCGCAAAGCGCATTTCTCCTCCCTGATCTGTGCCGGTCAGATGACCAGGGATCAGGCGCTTGAAGAGATGCGGCAGCCGGCCTATGATCCGGCCCTATTGCGTGAGGACCGCGCTTTTGTGTTAAAGAAACTGGGCCTTTCGGACGAAGACTTTGAAGAGATCATGCACCTGCCGGTGCGGGACCATCGGTCATTTGACACGGAAGGATCGGTTTTTCATGATTATCCGGTCATACAGCCTCTGAGGCCACTTTGGGAGGGATTCAAGCGATGGACGGGATGGAGAAGATGAAGTACCCGGTGGTTTCCATCATCACGCCTTCCTACAATCGGGCGGACCTGGTGGAGGAGACGGCCAGGAGTATCTATGCCCAGCGCTATCCGCACTGGGAGTGGGTGATCGTCGACGACGGAAGCACTGATGGAAGCTGGGAGATCCTGGAGGGATTTGCCGCCACGGATGATCGCGTGCGCATTTTCCGTCGACATCGCAAACCAAAGGGCGCCTGTGCCTGCAGGAACATCGCTGTGGAAAGGTCGACCGGCGATTACCTCATATTTCTGGATACGGATGACGTCCTTGCCGAGCATTGTCTGGAACAGCGTGTGGCTTCGATGCAGCAAGCGCCGGATATGGATTTCATCATCTTTCCGATGCTGATGTTCAAAAGTGAGCGGCATGATATGAACCTGCTGTGGAACATAGATAAAGACGGGGATGACATTGAAAGACTCCTGTATGGCGACGGGGTTTGTCCGGGTACAGGAACGATCTGGAAAAAGGAGTCCTTCGTCAGGATCGGCATGTGGAAAGAGGATCTGGGCATGTGGCAGGATGTGGAACTTCATTTGCGAAGCATGCTTGAGGGGTTGAGATTCGCCAAGCGGTTTGACCTTCCTCCGGATATTTATCTGCGGGTTTCAGATGTGAGTATTTCAAGGACAGGCTTCCATTCGCCTGAAAAGCTGGCCAGCAGGATCACGGTGCTGCGAGAAGCCGGTATCCGTATTCAGGGGAAAGGGCTTCAGGATCGCTATCGCAGCGGATTGCGGTCCATGTATCTTGATGTCTTTTTCAGTTGCGCCAAGAGTCTGCAATCACAGGCCCTTGAGCAGTTGAGGTCCCTGGATCGACAGTGGACATTGTTTTCCGGGACCGAACGATGGTGGATGATGTCTGTCGTCCTGCTCTACCGTTTGCGTATTTACCGGATCCCCTGGCTGGCCGGCCGGTTGGTTGGCAGGGTGCGTTCGATGGAGCCGCGCCCGGTATCCACACTGAACAAGATTTCCTACAGCCCCGCCAACCATCAAATTCAGCACACCGAATCATGAATCTGAGAACATACGAAATCAGGGGGCATGCCATCACGGCAGCTGTTCCCAGCGATTACATCGCCGATTACTGGGAGCGGGTACAGGACGGGCGCTGGGAGAAGGACGCCTTCGATGTATTTGACCGACACGTGGATGCACAGACCGTGTGCTTCGACCTCGGGGCATATATTGGGTTCACCTGCACCTACCTGGCCCGCAGGTCAAAGGCCACCCATGCACTGGAGCCGGATCCGGAAGCTTATAAATACCTGGATGCGACCGTGGCGGCGAATGACCTGCCCAACCTGCACATCTATCCCTACGCGGCCGGTGGTGAGGAGAGTA
>CANHUK010000021.1 GCA_947463755.1 Chitinophagaceae bacterium | reverse complement strand
CGACTTCGCATGGCTCTTTTTCGTGTACCCGTTGGCGTTAGGTATCGTTGCACGTTCGGGTATGGCCATAACTTCATTGGTCCTTCAAAAATAAATATATGTCGATGACGAGCTTCGAGTCTTCACAGATAAATGACATCGGATTCGTAGAGCAGATCTGCTGGCAAATGCTGTCGGATGCCGTGAAGGATCGCAACCACGCCATGCACACAGTGGTCATCGGTACGTCGGACGGAGCCCTTGCACAGCTGCGCACGGTGGTGCTCCGGCGCGTGGACATCGATACACGAAAGGTCTATTTTCATACAGATATCCGGAGTGCCAAGATCGGTCAGATCCGAACCACCGGCCTGCTCAGCTGGCTGGCCTACGACCCCTCCCGCCGTTCGCAGATCCGGCTGAGTGGTCCGACCATACTGCATCACGGAGACGAACTCGCTCGCCAACACTGGTCGGGGACGGCGCATTTCAGCCGGAGATGTTATCTACTGCCCGAAGGTCCGGGTCAGCTGTTGATGCAGGACGTAACCACGGCAGACGAACGCCTCAGCAACTTCTCCTATTCCAAGGAAGAGAGTGAGGCCGGCTTTGAGCAATTTGTGGTGGTGGAGACATCGGTGGATTCCATGGAATGGTACTACACCTACAGCCGTGGCAACAGACGGGCCCTTTTCTCTTACCAGGAGGGGCAGTTGGTGGATGCCGCCTGGCTGACACCCTGATGGTGGCATGTGCTGAGTCCTTCTGTTCCTTTATCTTGCCGCTTCACTGATCGTGTGCATGCATCCTTTTTAGCATGCCACCGGATTTCCCTGATCCGGTTTCGGGTAAGCCGCCGGGAAATGCAATATGTGAATGCTGTAATCGTTTCATTGGGATGTAGTATATATCTTGATTCTGCATGTCAATTGAAACATCAATGAGTACCCAACAACAAACGACCGGAACGCGACTGGCCACCTATCTGCTGATGGCAGCCGCCGTCATCATGTCCATATTTCAGTATCTGTATTGCCGAAGTTTCTGGACAGATGAAGCAGCCGTTGTGGTCAATATCATGGATCGGGACTTCGCAGGGCTGATGAAACCACTGATGTATTATCAGATGGCCCCCATCTTGTATCTGTGGATCACAAAGGCCATCACGACCATATTCACACCGAACGAATATAGCTTCAGGATCCTGTCGCTGATCGCCTACCTGACCTCGCTTTGGCTGGTCTGGAAATTACTGACCCGCTTTGTAAAGGATGGTCTGGCCGTCTTCATCGGTCTGGCTTTTTTTGTGTTCAATAACAAGCTCTTTTACTATTCGTCGGAATTGAAGCAGTACATGACCGATACGATGGTCACGCTGATCTTATTGTATGTCGCTACTGATCCCCTTTCGGCGAATAGGCGTAAGATGCTTGTCATGAGCCTGGTTGGTGCCCTGGCCATCTTCCTGTCGAATGTGGTGGTAACGGTGTTGCCGATGATCTTTCTCTTTATTTTCTTTTCCGAGTCGAAGCCATGGCAATGGTCCTACCTGCGGAGCATGCTGCTCATGGGTTTCGTGTGGTTGCTCGCTTTTGCGATCAACTATTTCATGTTCATGCATGATCATCCCAGTCGTGCACAGCAGTTGATCTTTTTTGCTGAGGCTTTTCCGCCGACCAACCTGCTGTCGAAGCAGGCCCTGGCCTTCTTTGAATACAAGTTGCAGGTCATCAAGCGCGACTTCGGATTTGGACAAAACAACACGCATCCGACGATCTCGATCCAGGAATACGTGCATTATGCGATCTTTCTGCTCCTGCTGGCCGGATATGTCTGGAATGTCAGCCGGCGCGCGAACAGGATGCTCCTCCTGATCGTGATCCCCATTTTGCTGCATGCTGTACTTGCCTACTTCAAGGCTTATCCCCTCGCCATCAGGATCATGCTCTATCAGTATCCGCTGATCTGTATCATCCTGGCACTGGGGGCCGAGAAATGGCTGAGCCTGAGCCGTGGTATCCGTCCTATCCTGACGGCTGCCACTTTCATCCTGACCGCCTTACTGTGCGTCATATTCGTCAGGGTGCAGATCCCACATCAGGTAGAGGAATCCAAACCCGTGCTGACATTCATGCAGGAGCATTCAAGGGGAGGAGAGACGGTATACTCATATAGCGCGGGCAACTATACGCTGGATGCATATATCAGAACTAAATTCTATAAGCCTTCAGGACCAGTCATCTGGGGATCCTATTTCAAGGGGGACCATGTACAGGCGGCTTCGGAGATCGATTCTCTTCGTCCAAAGCGTGCATGGGTCTTTTTAGCACATTTCGCAGATGGACTGGAGCATCGGATCATGGGAGAACTTTCCGCCAGTGGTTATCGGCAGACAGACAGTGTCCGGGCCAAGGGGGCAGCTGCTTACAGGATAGAAGATACCACAGCACAATGACATGATCCGTTAAAGAGAAAGCGAGGGGACAAATCGCTGTCCCCCCGCTTTTTTAATGGTATATCATCTGGTCAATACCTCATTTCAGATATTTTTCGAACCATTCCAGGTGTTTGCGGTGGCGGTGTACGATGTAACTCGGAACCCGCAGGCCGTGATGCTGGTTGGGGTAGATGATGAGTTCTGTCGGAATACCGGTAGACTTGAAGGCCTGGTACATTTGTTCGGCGCCGATGACCGGTACGTTGAAATCGTCTTCGCTGGCCATGAACATGGTGGGTGTCTTGATCGTGTTGACCTTGAAGAACGGATAGGAGAGGTCTAGCCATTTTTTGGGGTTCTTCCAGGGGCTTCCCAGTTCGGTCTCGTACTGCCTGATGTACTGGTCCGATCCGTACATCGACAGCTGTAGGGAGCTGCCTGCTCCGCTTACGGCCGCTTTGAAGCGGGTATCTGTCGCTATGGTGTAATTGGTCAGGATGCCGCCATAGCTCCATCCGGCAATCGCCATGCGTTGCGGATCCGCGACACCGGAGCGGATCAGGTGTTCGGCAACGGCCAGAATATCCTTTACTTCCTTATTGCCCCAATCACCGAAGATCGATTTCGTGTAGGCCTGTCCGCGCCCGTTGCTGCCGCGGTAATTGACGGCGGCCACGGCGTAGCCAGCCCCGGCCAGAATGCGCCTCGACATGTCGAAACCATAGTCATCCTGCGCCACAGGACCACCATGAATGAACAGGACCAGGGGCAGATTCTTCGCGTCGGCTTCCGGCAGGTACAGGATCCCGTGCACTTCATTCTTGTCCGTGGCCATACACTCGATGCCGCTCACGTGGATCGGCTTCAACGGGGCCAGGAACTCATCGCTGAAGCGGGTGAGTCGCTTGAATGTTCCCGTCTCCGACAGGTAAATTTCATTCGGGGTAGAGGGGTCACTGAAGAGGGTTACCATCTTCCCGTCAGATCCTACTTCCAGGGAAGCGTATCGTCCGCGATCCTGGGTGATGTAAGCGTGTTGCCCGTTGGAAACATCGAAACGCGCGATGCGGCCGTTGCGGTCGTCATCGATCAGTGTGAGCACGTAACGGCTGTCGGCCGACCATGTCGGGCTGCTTACCGAACGGTCAAGGGTACCTGAGATATTCCGGGAGGTGGCGGTGCCGAGCTCGTGAACGTAAAGATGTGTGGCGTCATACATGTTGAACCCGCTTTCCGTGGTCGATTGCGTGTAGGCCAGCATGCGCCCGTCCGGACTGAAACGCGGAGACCCGTTCTCGCCCTGGAAGGTGGTGATCTGAAGGCTTTTTCCTGTCTTCAGGTCCAGGACGAAGATGTCCGTGTTCTCATTCAGGTCAGGGTCAGGTGTGATATTGCTGATGTACGCAACTTTAGCGCCATCCGGACTAACAACGGCTCCGGTCTCATTCGAACTACCCCGGGTGAGGGTGTCGACTTTCCTCGATCCCAGGTGAAAGCGGTAGAGATGGGTCTTTCTTCGGTCGAGATATCCTTCCGAATCGTTCTTGAAGGTAAAGCGGTCGATCTCATAAGGTTTCCTGATCTTGCTCTTCGCTGTGTCGGCGGTGCTTGCCTCCCTGATCTCCAGCAGCAGGCTTCCGCCATCGGGAAACCATTTGTATGATTGTATCTCTCCTTTCAGACTGGTCAGCTGGATGGGCTCCCCACCCTTTCTGTTCATCAGGTGAATTTGCGCCCCTGCATCTTCCGATTTGCCACGGGCAACAAATGATATGTATTTGTTGTCGGGACTCCATGCCGCCTGACCGGCGCCCTTTGTCTGTTCCGTGAGTTGGATGTGCTCACCCCCCCTGACATCCATCATATAGAGTTTACCATCATACCCATCCTTCGCCGCATCCACTTTGGAATGATTGTAGAGTATCCACTGGCCATCGGGCGAAAGCCTGGGATTACTGACGGAATAACTCCTGTAAACGTCTTCCGGCCGGATATGCCGTTTCGGCTCCGTCTGCGCCAGCGCTACGGATACGATCAGTGTGCCCATGAAAAAACATGAAATGGTCTTCATCTGCTATGGTTTTCTTATTGCAATATGAATGTGTACTGATGCTAAATTATCGGATTCTTGCGGAAGTACTTTCGGAACTCCTGTTTAACATAATCACCCAACCCTCCAAGACTTGGCAACCCTCCAAGACTTGACAACTCTCCAAGCGTTGGCAGCTCTCCAAGACTTGACAACTCTCCAAGACTTGGCAGCTCTCCAAGCGTTTGGAACCTCCAAGTGGTTTTGTGGACTTTCAATCCTGTTTTTGGTGTAGCAGGCGATTGTATGGGATTTGCACAGGTTGGACGTCCGTTCATGAGGGGGTTTTAGTTACATTCGATGAATATGAAAAAGAGCTTCAGGTCACCGGCCGCATTTGGGTTGACCGCATTTTTAATTTGCCTGATCACCGGTGGTCTGGTACAGGCGCAGTCCGGGCGTTCTGTGAATCGGAAGCCAAACATCCTGGTATTGTACAGCGATGATCATAGTCATCATGCGCTGGGAGCGGCCGGAAATCGCGAGGTGGCTACGCCTAACCTTGATCGGCTGGCTGCCTCAGGGATGATGTTCACCCAAGCGCATGTCATGGGTGGGCATCAGGGGGCCGTCTGCATTCCGAGTCGTGCCATGCTGCTGACCGGCCGGTATGTCAACCGGTTGCCGGGTGATGGCGGGACGATCCCCGACAGCCTGGTCAGTCTGCCAGAGGTGCTCGGGACGATGGGCTATACTACCTATCACACGGGGAAGTGGCACAGCGACAAGGCTTCGCACCATCGGATGTTCAGTCATGGCGGCGATATTTTCTTCGGTGGGATGCATTTCGAGCGCGATGGCGGTCAATTTCATCCCACCGTACATCCATTCGATCCGGAGGGAGTCTTTCCCCCGTCCACTGCCCGAAAGGCCGACACATTTTCGACCACGCTCTATGCGGAAAATGCCATCAGCTTCCTCGGCAGCCCCAGGGCACGGCAGGCTCCCTTTTTCTGTTATGTGGCCTTTACCTCTCCGCATGACCCCCGGACCCCACCTCCGTCGACAGCCAATCTTTATCACCCTGAAAAGATCACGCTGCCCGCTAATTTTCTGCCCAGGCATCCGTTCGACAACGGCGACCTGAATGTGCGTGACGAACAATTGCTTCCGCGTCCGCTCACGCCCGAGATGGTCCGCAAGGAGATCGCATCCTATTATGCCATGATCACGGAGATGGATGCGCAGGTTGGTCGCATCCTTGATGCCCTCAGGGCGAATGACCTGTTGAACAACACCATCATTGTGTTTGCCGGTGACAACGGACTGGCCGTCGGCCGGCATGGTTTGCTGGGCAAGCAGAATCTATATGAGCACAGCATCCGTGTACCGATGATCATGGCCGGTCCCGGCATCCCGGCGGCCTCTCGTTACGACGGCTTTATGTATCTCAGTGATATCACACCTACCCTTTACCAGATGCTCGCCATCAGGGCCCCGGCCAGTGTTGAAGGTATCGGTCATGCCGCCGTGTTCAGGCAACCTGTAAAACATCTGCGCAGGGATATTTATAATGTATACGGAAGCTGGAGCAGGAGCTTAAAGACGTCCGACGGCTGGAAGCTCATCCTCTACAACGTAGACGGCGTATCCACGGCACAGCTCTTCAACCTGAACAACGACCCACTCGAGATGGTCAACCTCGCGGATACTCCGGAAGCGGCGGCAAGGGTATCCGCCATGCGCCAGAGGCTCCGACAGCTGATGATGGAAACCCATGATGACCTGGACATCGATATGCCGGACTGGAATCGGACTGCTGCCGGTCGCAAGGCAAGGGGTAAATGATCCGGCATACACAATCGAAAGTCTTTTTTCTCGTTAGATATGCGGCAGTTGCATCACGGCGGAGCACATTTATGTGTGCAAACCAGGGAAACCATTCCGCCCGCAGCGCAGTCGCCGGATTTCAAACAGAGAAAAAGACCGCTATGAGAGATTATATCAAGATCGCCCGACCCGATCACTGGCTGAAGAACATTTTTATGTTGCCGGGTGTGTTTTTCGCCCTGATCATGACCAAGACAAGTATTGAGGGCCATCTCATCAACATCCTGCTTGCACTGGTATCCCTGTGTCTGACGGCGTCCGCCAACTATTGCATCAACGAATATCTTGACCGGGAATTCGATAAGTTCCATCCGCGCAAGAAACATCGTCCCTCTGTGAGTGGAAGGGTGCTGGGGAAATGGGTCGCCGTGGAATATGCGATCCTGTCCGCAGCAGGCCTGCTGATCGCCAGCCTGATATCGACCCAGTTCTTCATCATGGCGGCACTCCTGCTGTTGATGGGGATCATCTACAATGTCCAACCTTTCAGGTCGAAGGATAAGATCTATCTCGATGTGCTGAGTGAATCCCTCAACAATCCGATCCGCCTGATGATGGGATGGTTCGTGATCGATACGACCTTGCTGCCACCGGTATCCCTGATCATGGCCTATTGGTTCGGAGGTGCATTCCTGATGGCCGTCAAGCGGTACTCAGAATACAGATACATCAACAACCCCGAAAAGGCAGGCCTCTATCGGGCATCCTTCAAGCGCTACACTGAGCAGTCACTACTCCAGTCGCTCTTCCTCTACGCGATGTTCACCATCTTCTTCCTCTCTACCTATCTGATCAAATACAAGATAGAATTCCTGATTGTATTACCTTTCATCAGCGGTCTGTTCGTAAAATACCTCAACATCGGTATGAAGGCAGACTCTGCCGCACAGCATCCCGAAAAGCTCTACAAAGAGCGAAGACTCCTGGGTTATGTGGGCTTTATTTTCCTGCTGTTCATCGGTCTGCTTTACATCCAGATCCCGGTACTGCATTTGCTGCTTGACACGAACCTGATACCTTATTGATGACGAACGGCACTGGCACGGACTGGTCTTCCATTCGACTCGTCATCCTGGATGTCGATGGTACTTTGTATCGTCAGACTCCCCTGAGGATGAAGATGCTCTTGAGGCTCCTGACCCGCCTGGCTTTCAGCCCTGGGGGATGGAAGACCCTTAAGGCCCTTCAACAGTTCAGGAAGATGCGTGAAACCAGTCCTCCGTGCCCCCTGGGCGAACCGCTTGAATCATATCAGTACAATATCGTCGCACGCGCGCTGGACAGCGATCCGATCCAGATCCGCAGGGTAGTGTCGCAATGGATCCATCAGGAACCGCTGCCCTACCTCCGCGCTTGTATGTATCCGGATGTGCACCTTTTTCTGCAGACCCTTCAGGAAAAAGGGATTGCCTATGCCTTCTATTCCGATTACCCGCTGAAGGATAAGCTCGAAGCCATGGGGATCCCCGGGGCGGATGCTTATTCCTCCGAAGATGCCCACATCAATCGTATGAAACCAGATCCCGCCGGACTGGAGCATATCCGTAATAAATACGCTGTAGAACCCTCGTCGTGCCTGATGATCGGAGACAGGTTTGAAAAGGACGGACAATGTGCTGCCTCGGCGGGCATGCGTTGCCTCATCCTGGATCAGGGATCGACCAACTTCTATACCAATATGATCGCGGATCTGAAACGATCCTGAGGGGCGAGCAACTGCACTGACCCCACCTCTCCCAATGCAGCCGACACATCCCTGTATTCCCACCCCGGATCAATGGTCCATTCCCCTGGTGTTCGACATACCCGAATGTCCGGTCATCCACCTGAAACTTCCCTGACAATTCTTACATTGTGACAGCAAAGCATCCGTGAATATAAACCGTGAGCACATGAAAAAAACGAGTCTTGCCATCATCATCCTTCTCTTTGCATTGCCCATCATGGCACAGCCATCCTACAACATCATCCCCGCGCCTGTTTCGCTGACCCCCGGCACAGGTGCATTCGAAGTACGCAATGGATCGGTCATCCAGGTATCGGATGCTGAATTCGGTCCTGTAGCGGAAATGCTTGCCGCCCGGCTGAAATCATCTGCCGGATATGCGATCTCTGTGAAGAACGGCAATGCCTCCAAAGGGATCGTCTTCCGCAAGGATGCATCCCTGGCCCCCGAAGCCTATAAACTTGAGATCACGTCTTCCCGCGTCGTTGCCACTGCCTCCACCGGCCGTGCCGCGTTCTATGCGCTGCAGAGCATTTTGCAGTTGATGCCTGCCGCCGTCTACGGAGCAGTGCCTGCCGGAACGAAGATCACTATTCCCGCCTGCCAGATCGAAGATGCTCCCCGCTTTGCTTATCGCGGACTGATGCTGGACAATGGTCGTCATTATTTTCCGGTGGCCGATGTGAAGCGGTTCATCGATCTTATGGCGATGTACAAGATGAACATGTTCCACTGGCACCTGACAGAAGATCAGGGCTGGCGCATCGAGATCAAGAAATACCCGCTGTTGACGAAGGTCTCCTCCATCCGCAAGGAATCCCCGGTTGGACACAACCGCGAGAACAAGTTTGATGGAAAGCCTTATGGTGGTTTTTATACCCAGGATGAAGTACGTGAGATCGTCGCCTATGCCACGGCCCGTCACATCACCGTGATCCCCGAGATCGAGATGCCGGGCCATTCGCAGGCCGTCCTGGCAGCCTATCCTCAATTCGGATGGAATGCCGATCGCATCTATCCCGTGCGGACCCGCTGGGGGATCTCCGAAGATGTGCTCTTCCCCCGCGAAGAGACCTTCCGTTTCCTGGAAGATGTGCTGACCGAAGTGATGGATCTCTTTCCCGGACCTTATATCCATATTGGTGGTGACGAGTGCCCCAAGACCCAGTGGAAGGAAAGCCGTTTTTGTCAGGACCTGATCAAGAAGGAAGGATTGAAGGATGAACATGAACTGCAAAGCTGGTTCATCCGCCGGATCGATCGCTTCATCACCTCCAAGGGACGGAAACTGCTGGGATGGGACGAGATCCTGGAAGGCGGACTGTCGCCCAATGCCACCGTTATGTCATGGCGCGGTGTCAAAGGTGGGGTAGAAGCCGCCAAGCAGGGACATGATGTGGTGATGTCTCCGAACAGTTATTTTTATCTGGATTATTATCAGGGTACGCCCGCCAACGAGCCGCTGGCCATTGGTGGCAATCTTCCCCTCTCGAAATGCTATGAGTTTGAACCTGATCTTCCCGAACTCACCGAGGCGGAGACCAAGCACGTGATCGGCGTGCAGGCGAATGTCTGGACCGAATACATCAAGGATCAGAAATATGCAGAATACATGACCTATCCGCGGGCTCTGGCGCTCGCGGAAGTTGGTTGGTCACCCAAGCGTGCCAAGGATTACAATGCCTTCAAGCAGCGCGTCATTGCTCATCTTCCGGTGCTCGATGCATTGGGCGTCAACTATGCGAAGACCTTCCTGAAGCAGTGAGGATTACTTACATTAGGATATAAATATAAGATCGGCCGTCCTGCAAAGGGCGGCCGATCTTATGTTAGGGTATGCGTAACCGTTAGTGAGTCGATTAGAGGGCAGCAACCCGGATGTCGCGGAAGTCGATCGACATTTCGTTTTTAGGGTGCAACTGAAGTCCGATGGGGCCGGATTCCGGCAGGGTGGTGGAAGTGTAGTTCATTACTTCCACGCCGTTCAGCCAGACCGTGTAGGCATTACCCACGACCTTGACCTTCATCGTATTCCAATCTTTCAGTTTAAGGATGTCTTTCACTTTCGCCTCGACCGGATATCCTTTGCCGGGGATGTAGGGAGAGGCGGTAAGGTCACGCTTCAGCGATCCGGAAATACCGATCTGGATCTGATCCTTATCGGAACGCAGGAAGATACCTGAGTCGACCGTGCCGTCACCCATCTTGAATTCGCACTGGATGATGAAGTCGCGATAGGATGCATCTGTCCACAGGATCGATCCCTTTTTTGCGGCGTTGTTGCGCACATGCAGGACGCGTTTGGAGACCGTCCACTGATCAGGGCCATCCGATACTTTCCAGCCGGATAGATTTTTACCATTGAAGATCTTCCGGAGCCGCGGCTCCTGGGCATCAACCTGGCCGGCGATCAACAGGGCGGCCAGCAAGAGGGAGGATATCTTTTTCATACGATAAATGTAATTGTTTTACATTCATGACATCAACCAAGCGCGTAACTTTCACACCCTTAAAAAACAGAACTCACATGAAGAAAGGCGTTCCGCATTCCCGTCGCAATTTCCTTCGTTCTGCCACCGGCACGGCCTTGGCCGCAGCCATTGCTCCCGTTTCCGCCATGGCAGCGACGGAGGCGGCTTCCATTCTTCCCGCATCTGCCAGGGGTGCGAATGACAGGCTGAGGATCGCCGTACTCGGCGTCAACCAGCGTGGCGTGACCCATTGCGAAGAGATCATCGG
>CANHUK010000020.1 GCA_947463755.1 Chitinophagaceae bacterium | reverse complement strand
TTCACGATCAGGTCACCGGGTTTGTTGTTTTCGCCGATGATCATTCCCTTGTACACCTCTTCACCCGGATCGACGAAAAAGAATCCGCGATCCTGAAGTTTATCCAGCGAGTAGCCGGTCGTGCTTCCGTTGTCCTTCGCGAGCAACACCCCGTTGTTCCGGCCAGGAATGGGTCCCTTCCAGGGTTTGTATTCGCTGAATCGGTGAGACATCACAGCTTCACCGGCCGTGGCCGTGAGCATATTGGTTCTCAATCCGATCAGACCGCGGCTGGGAATTTCAAATTCCAGGTGCTGCATATCGCCCTTGGTTTCCATCACCTGCATTTCTCCCTTGCGGCGGGAAACGAGGTCGATCACTTTGGAAGCGAATTCTTCCGGAACATCCACGACGAGTACTTCGTATGGTTCAGATTTTACACCATCAATTTCTTTCACGAGCACTTGAGGCTGACCTACTGTAAGTTCATATCCCTCCCGGCGCATCGTTTCGATGAGGATACCCAGGTGGAGGATGCCTCGTCCGTATACATTGAAACTATCGCCGCTTTCGGTGTCCTTCACACGCAGCGCGAGGTTCTTCTCGGTTTCTTTCATCAGACGATCGCGCAGGTGGCGGCTGGTGACGAACTTTCCGTCGCGTCCGAAGAACGGTGAGTTGTTGATGCTGAACTGCATGCTCATCGTGGGCTCATCCACGCTGATGACCGGCAGTGCTTCGGGGTTTTCGAAATCAGCGATCGTGTCGCCGATGTTGAAATCTTCGATACCGACTACGGCACAGAGGTCGCCGGAAATGACCTCAGTCACCTTGCGTTTACCCATGCCCTCGAACACGTACAATTCCTTCACCCGCTGTTTCTTGATGCTGCCATCGTTGCACATCAGCGTGATGGGTTGGTTTTCGCGAACGACGCCGCGGGTGACCTTACCGACCGCGATCCGTCCGAGGAAAGAGGAATAGTCGAGCGATGTGATCTGCAGCTGCAGCGTGCCTTCCGATACCTTGGGCGGTGGCACGTGCTGAAGAATACCATCCAGCAGGGGATCGATCCCTTCGATCTGCTGGAGACTGTTATTGAACCAGCCATTCTTGCCCGAACCGTAAAAAGTGGGGAAGTTGAGTTGCTCTTCAGTGGCGTCGAGGTTGAAGAAAAGTTCAAAAACCGCATCGTGCACCTCATCCGGGCGACAGTTCGGCTTGTCCACCTTGTTGATCACCACAATGGGATGAAGATTGAGCTGCAGCGCCTTCTGAAGTACGAATCGCGTCTGGGGCATCGGCCCTTCGAATGCATCCACCAGCAGGATGACCCCGTCGGCCATCTTGAGCACCCGCTCCACCTCTCCGCCGAAGTCGGCGTGGCCGGGGGTGTCGATCACATTGATCTTTACATCTTTGTATGTAACAGAAGCGTTCTTGCTGAAGATCGTGATCCCGCGTTCGCGCTCGAGATCGTTGCTGTCCATGATGAGTTCGCCTGTTTCCTGGTTGTCGCGGAAGACCTTGGTGGTGTGAAGGATCTTGTCTACAAGGGTTGTTTTTCCGTGGTCTACGTGGGCGATGATTGCTATATTCCTGATATCCATGATGTTATGCCGGCCTATGCGAGGGGTTTAAACCGCCGGCCCTTTTTGAGGGTGCAAAGGTACTGCAATACGGCCGGAAGGACAAAAGAGTCCGAAAAGGAGACGATTATTTAACGTATGTATCTGAAAAGCCGGATCAACAGGTTGATCAGCAGGCTGACCAGCAGCATGGTCGTGAGTGGAAAGTAGAAACGCACATTCCCCTTCTCTATCCTCAGATCTCCGGGCAGCCGCCCTATCCACCTCAGCCGGTCTCCCGCAATGTACCATATGGCACCCGCCAGGGTCACCAAGGCTCCCACCAACATGATCATCTTTCCTGTGTCCCTGTCCATTTTGTACCGTTCGTGATGTGTTGTTCACGAATTTCATTCATTTTCCTGAACAAAATGGGATGAACGGCGTTGTTTAGGGATACAGGAAACTCCAACAACTAAAAAAGTTTCCGTAGTTTTGCGCCCCCAATGGATACCAGGAAACGCATAGAAGACATGGCCCGTGACTTGTTCATGCGCTTCGGCATTCGTTCCATTTCGATGGATGACATAGCTGGTGCGGTGGGAATGTCCAAAAAGACCATCTACACCAGTTTTGCCGACAAGGATGCCCTGGTGGAAGCTGTCATTGGTCGCCACCTTGGCGAATCGGAACAAAAGATCAGCGAACTGGTCCGGGAGTCGACCAACGCGGTCGAGGAGATCCTGATGACCATGCGGCTTTTTGAAACTGAGTTCAGGAACCTGAACCCGATCGTGCTGCACGACCTTCGGAAATTCCATCCCGAGGCCTACCGGCTCATAGAGGAGCACAAGCGGAAGTTCGTACTCCAGACCATGCGGTCCAACATGCAACGCGGCATTCGGGAGGGAGTCTTCCGGGCCGACATGAATGTTGAGATCATGTCGCGCTTCCAGCTCGAATCGATGATGCTGGCATTTGACACCCTGCTGTTTCCCTCCGATCATTTCAACCTGGCGGATGTCTCCCGCGAGATCCATCGCCATTATTTATTTGGTATGTGTACGCCCTACGGGCAGACCATGGTGCTCAATCATCAAATGCACAAAGACCTCTTATAAATATGCACAAACACTCAAAGATGATCAGATTTCTTTCACTTGGCATCCTGCTGGCCGGACTCATGCCTCCTGTTTCGGCTCAGCAATCGTATTCTTTTTCCGCGAAGGAGGCGGTGGACCATGCATTGAAGAATGTCACCGAGATCCGAAATCTTAAGATCGACCGCGAGATCCGCATCGCTGCGAACCGCGAGATCACCGGTGCCGCCTATCCCCAGGTCACCGGTTCCCTGAGCATGCAGAAGTTCTTCGACATCCCCGTTACCCTGTTGCCCGACTTCGTCTCTCCCGCCATCTATGGTGTCTTGCAGGATAAGGGTGTCAAGGACGGCAGCGGCAATCCCATCAAGGCACCCAACACGCCGACGCAATTTTTCCCGGCACAGTTTGGCGTGCCCTGGCAATCGACTGCAGGCATCTCCTTCCAGCAGCTGCTCTTTCAGCCGGATGTCTTCGTGGGACTGCAGGCCCGTGCCGGTTCCGTCAAGCTGGCCGACCTGAACATCAGCGTCATGGAAGATAGCGTCAAGAGCAGTGTCTCCCGCGCCTATTACGGCGTGCTCATCGCCGAGAAACGCCGCCTGTTCCTCAACGAGACCCTCGACCGATTCTCACGATTGATGAAGGATCAGGAGAAACTCTACGCCAATGGATTCGCCGAGCGCCTTGATATTGAGAAGACCCAGGTGGCCATGAACAATCTGCAGACGACCAAGGTGCAGCTCGATAACCTCATCTCCCTGGGATATGCCTCGCTCAAGTTCGTCATGGGTCTGAATCAGGCGGATACCCTCCGGTTGAAGGACAGTCTGACGGCCGACCTGGTCAAGGGTGCATTGTTGCAGGGTGCCGACTTCAAGTATGACGACAGGCATGAAATGCAGCTGCTGAACACCGCCACTGACCTGCAGCGACTTGATGTCAAGCGATACAAACTTCAATACATTCCCACCGTCGCCGCCTTCTGGAATGTGAGCAGGAATGCGCTGCGCCAGGAATTCAATTTCTTCGATGGTGACCAGCCCTGGTTCAAGACCAACCTGGCCGGCCTCAGCGTCAACGTTCCGCTGTTCGATGGTTTCCAGAAGCAGAGCCGCATCAAACAGGCGCAGCTCCGGCTGGACAAGACGCAGAACGACCGGGCCTTCCTGCAACGCGCCATCGACCTGCAGCGCGAAGTATCGCTGACGGTGCTGCGCAATGCCCTTTCATCCCTGGATGTTCAGGAACGCAACCTGAAACTCGCGGAGAAGGTATTCATGACCACCAAAAAGAAATATGAGCAGGGCCTCGGTTCCAGCTTCGAGATCCTGCAGGCCGATCAGGAGTTCCAGACCGCACAGGGCAACTACTTCCAGGCATTGTACGATGCGATGAACGCCAAGATCGGTTACCACCGGGCCATCGGCAAACTCTGACACACAACCATTGAACATCCCTCAATAAAATAAATATGAAAATCTACGCATCCCTCATCACCCTCATACTGGTCATGGCCTCCTGCGGCGGCGGCTCGAAAGAATCCGATTCCAGCCTCGCAGGCAAAAAGGCCCAGCTCGAAGCCTTCAAGAAACAGCAGACCGAACTGACCGGTAAGATCCAGCAGCTGGAACAGGAGATCCTGAAACTCGACCCATCTTCACAGCCCGAGAAGATCAAAATGGTGGGTGTCACGGTGATCGAAAAGCGCGACTTTGCCCACTATATCGACCTGCAGGGTCGCATCACGACCGAGAGCATGTACTATGTAAGCCCCCGCGGTATGGGTGGGCAGGTAAAGGCCGTTTATGTGAAGCAGGGCGACCGGGTCCGGAAGGGACAACTGCTGCTCAAGCTCGATGACGCCATCATCCAGCAAAGCCTCCGTCAGCTCGAAAACCAGCTGGCCTTCGCGAAGAACATCTACGAACGGCAGCAGAACCTCTGGAAGGACGGCATCGGCACCGAAGTGCAGTTCCTCACGGCCCGCAACAATGTAGATAACCTCGAAAAACAGCTGGGCATCGTGAAAGAACAGGCCGGCCAGTCCAATGTATATGCCGAAGTATCCGGCATCGCTGAGACGGTGAACATCCGGGTGGGAGAAGTCTTCACGGGCAACCCCATGGCCGGCATTACGATCGTCGATCCGACCTCGCTCAAGGCTGTGGTCGATGTTCCGGAAAACTATGTGGCCCGTATCCATAAGGGCATGCCTGTGTCTGTGTCCATCCCCGACCTGGACAAATCGATCGATGCCAACATCTCCCTGCTCAGCGAAACCATCAACCAGGCCTCCCGCAGCTTCACCGCAGAAAGCCGCATGCCTGGCATTGCCGGCCTCAAACCCAACCAGGTGGCCGTTGTTCGTATCCTCGACCATGCTTCGAAGAATGCGACCGTCGTGCCGGTAGAGACCATCCAGACAGACGACAAGGGCAAGTACGTTTTCGTCATGCGAGAAGAAAATGGCAAAAAGATCGCCCGCAAGGTGCCCGTGAACGTGGGACAGTTCTATGACGAACAGATCGAAGTGACCGGTGGCCTCAATGCAGGCGATGTGCTTGTGACCCGTGGATTCCAGGGGCTCTATGAGGGACAGCGCATCGATGTGGTCAACAACTGAGCCGGCCTTCCGATTGAAATTTCAAAAACAACGAAGCATGTCCAATCAACAACATAACCGGCTCGACCTCGCCCAGCTGAAAAAGGGTAAGACCTTCTTCGCCACCGACTGGGCGGTCCGGAATAAGACTGCGGTCTATCTCATCACGCTTTTTGTCAGTATCTGGGGCATCAGCCTGTTCGTGAACCTGCCCAAGGAACAGTTCCCGGATGTCGTCATCCCCACCATCTACGTCCAGACCGTCTATGTCGGCAACTCGCCAAAGGATATGGAGAACCTGGTGACCCGCCCCATTGAGAAACAACTCCGGGGTATCACCGGCGTGAAGATCGACAAGATATCGAGTACCTCGCTGCAGGACTTCTCCGCCGTGGTGATCGAGTTCAGCACTTCCGTGAAAACGGATATCGCTCTCCAGAAGATCAAGGACGCGGTGGACAAGGCGCGCAAAGATCTGCCGAACGACCTCACCCAGGAACCGGTGGTGCAGGAGATCAGTCTGGGGGAACTGCCGATCATGGCCGTGAACGTGAGTGGTGATTATGACCCCGTGAAACTGGGAGAATTTGCCCAGACACTTCAGGATCGATTTGAGGAACTCACCGAGATCAACCGAGTCGATCTGGTGGGTGCGCCCGAACGTGAGATCCAGATCAATGTCGACAAGTTCAAAATGGAAGCAGCCAAGGTGGGTTACACTGATATTGAAGCGGCCATCCAGCGCGAAAATGCAGACATCTCAGGGGGGCTGTTATCTGTCGGCGATCAAAAGCGCGCGCTACGGGTGAACGGGCAATTCAAATCTGCGCTCGATCTGGAACAGGTCATAGTCAAGAACATCACCGGAAATATCATCTACCTCCGGGACATCGCCGTGATCACGGATACTGTCCGGGAAAAGGAAAGCTATGCGCGGCTCAATGGTAAGAACGTTGTAACCCTCAGTATCATCAAGCGGACGGGAGAAAACCTGATCCTGGCATCTGAAAAGATCAATCAGATCGTGGATGAGCTCAAGCGCGATGAGTTCCCCAAGGATCTGAACATCACCATCACCGGCGACCAGAGCATCAAGGCCGGTGCCGCTTTCAACGAATTGGTGAACTCCATCGTCATCGGCTTCATTCTGGTGATGTTGGTACTCATGTTCTTTATGGGCGTCACTAACGCATTTTTCGTAGCGTTATCCGTCCCGCTGAGTATGTTCCTCGCCTTTTTATTCCTGCCCAGTGCTGAGTTCCTGACGGGCTCAGCGGTGACATTGAACTTCATCGTACTCTTCGCGCTCCTATTTGGACTCGGCATCGTGGTGGATGATGCCATCGTGGTCATCGAAAACACGCACCGCATCCATATGCAGGGTGGAGGATTGATCTCCACCACTGATGCCGCAAGATATGCGGCCGGAGAGGTGTTCATCCCCGTACTCGCGGGTACGCTGACGACCCTGGCGCCCTTCATCCCGCTGCTCTTCTGGCCGGGTATCATCGGCAAGTTCATGATCTACCTGCCGACCATGCTCATCTTCACGCTCACCGCATCGTTGCTGGTGGCGTACATCATGAACCCGGTCTTTGCCGTTGATTTCATGGGGCATCCGGAAGAGGAATACAAATCTTCCAAGACAGCCATCTTCCGTAAGCCGTTGTTGTGGATCACCATTGGACTTGGCGCACTGCTCGACATCATCGGATATTCCGGGGATGATGCAGCCTACCGGTTCCTGGGCAATCTCCTGCTGTTCATGGTGGGATTGGCACTGCTCAACCGTTTCGTACTCCATGGCACCATCCGTTATTTCCAGCATGTTTTGTTGCCATCGATGATGAACAGCTACGAAAAACTGCTCCGCTGGACACTGAAAGGATGGCGTCCGGTATGGATGCTGGCGGGGACCTTCGGTTTGCTGATCTTCTCTTTCATGTTCTTTGGCATGCGTCAGGTGCCGGTCGTACTGTTCCCGGGTGGAGATCCCAACACCATTTTTGTGTACATGAAACTACCTGCAGGTACAGATGTACGTTATACGGATTCAGTGACACAGGAATTGGAAAAGAAGGTCAACCGCGTGTTAGGTACTGAAAATGGAAAGACCAATCCGATCGTGGAAAGCGTCATTGCCAATGTGGCCGTGGGTGCCAGCGACCCGAACAGCGGCGACCGCAGTACGCGTCCGGAACTCGGCAGGATCCAGGTGTCCTTCGTGCCTTTTGAAGAACGCGAGGGCAAGGGAACGGCTCAATATCTCGATTCGATCCGCGCCACCATCAAAGGCATTCCGGGTGCCGAGATATCGGTCGACCAGGAACGCAATGGCCCACCGACGCAGTCTCCCATCAACATCGAAGTTTCCGGCGATAATTTCGAGAGCCTGACCTCCACGGCCGTCGCCCTGAAGAACTATCTCGATAACAAGAACATTCCCGGTGTGGATGAACTCAAACTGGATGTGGACCTCACCAATCCCGAGGTGAGCATCCGCGTCGACCGTGAGCGGGCACTGGCGCAGGGTATTTCCACGGCCCAGATCGGCGTGGAGATCCGCACGGCCCTGTTCGGTAAGGAGATCTCCAAACTCAAGATCGGTGAGGAAGAATATAAGATCCAGTTGCGGAATACCGAAACCCAGCGGAAATCACTCTCCGATCTGCTGAACATGCGCATCACCTACCGCGATTTCACGACCGGACAGATCAAGCAGGTGCCGATCAGCACCGTGGTCAAGGTCGAACTGGGGAGTACGTATGGCAGCATCAAACGCAAGAACCAGAAGCGTGTGATCACGATCTTCAGCAATGTGCTAGCCTCTCAAGGATACACACCCCAGGCCGTGAATGCGGAGATCAAGCAGGCCATTGACAACTTCAAGGACAAGCCGGAAGATGTTACCATCGCACAGACAGGCGAAGGCCAGCAACAAGCCGAAACGGCCGCCTTCCTGCAATCGGCGTTGCTGACCGCGGTGGGACTCATCCTCCTCATTCTCGTGTTGCAGTTCAACTCCTTCAGCAAGACGGTGATCGTGATGTCTGAGATCTTCTTCAGTCTGATCGGCGTGTTGCTCGGCTATGCCATCACGCGCAGTACGGCTTCTGTGGTCATGACCGGCATCGGCATCATCGGACTGGCGGGCATCGTGGTCAAGAACGGTATCCTGGTGATCGAATTTGCCGATGAGCTCCGGAGTCGCGGCATGCGGATCCGTGAGGCCGTCATCGAAGCGGGCAAGACCCGCATCGTGCCTGTGCTGCTTACGGCCCTGGCGGCCATCCTCGCGCTGATCCCGCTGGCGGTCGGTCTCAACATCAACTTCGTGACCCTGTTCACCGACTGGAATCCGCATATCTTCTTTGGTGGCGACAATGCGCTGTTCTGGAAGCCTTTGTCCTGGACCATCATCTGGGGCCTCATCTTCGCCTTCTTCATGACCCTGCTGATGGTGCCCGGCATGTACATCATTGCCGAGCGGCTGAAGCGCCCGATGAATGGATTCTTCCGTGGCAGGTGGATCTCCTTCTTCGGTCTGCTGGGCCCGCTGTTCTTCATCTTCACGGGCATCGTGTATGGTGTGAGAAGACTGCAGGGACGTCCGGTGTGGAACGGACTGCTGAGAAATGGGAGAAAGGGAAGTGTATAACGGTAACGCATAACCGAAATATAAAGGCGGATGTCCCGAATGTTCAGGGCATCCGCCTTCTTTATGTCGACAGGATTGGTGTTACAGTTTCGTCTGCCCTACAACGGCAAACATAGCCACTTATGTGTCTTTAATTTATAATCCATGGGTCAGTGTGCGGGAGGTGTGGCATACCTGGCCCCGGTAATGGAGATCTTCGACATCTCTTCATTCAATTCACTCCATGTGCGCTCACTGAGGCGAACATCAAGCGCACCTGCGTTTTCTTGCAGATGCGCTGTTTTGGTTGTTCCGGGGATGGGTACGATCCATGGCTTTTGTGCCAGGAGCCAGGCCAGAGCCACCTGTGCTGCCGTATATCCCCATTGATTTCCATATCTCGTGAGGATATCAACGATCTCCCAGTTGGCGATCACGGCCTCTGGCTGAAAGCGAGGCAGCGTATGGCGGTTGTCGTTGGCCTGGTTGAAACGCGTACGTTCGTTGATATAACCTGTCAGATATGCTCTGCTCAAAGGGCTGTAGGGAACGAAACCGATGCCCAGTTCTTCACAAACGGGAAGTACATCCTTCTCGGGATCTCTGGTCAGTATTGAATACTCGCTTTGCAGGGCGCTGACTGCCTGAACCTGATGAGCCTGACGGATGCTTTCCGGACCAGCCTCGCTCAAACCAAAGTGTCTGACCTTTCCCTCACGGATGAGGATTCCGACTGTCCCGGCCACATCCGACATCGGTATATTTGGGTCCACCCGATGCTGGTACAGCAGGTCGATGACATCCGTTTTCAACCTCTTTAAAGACGCTTCTACAACCCTACGAATGTGATCAGGATGGCTGTTCAGTGCACCGGTCATCTTGTTATCCCTGATGTCGAAACCGAATTTGCTGCATAGCGTGACGTGTTTCCGAAAAGGCTTGATCGCTTCACCTACCAGCTCTTCATTGGTAAAAGGTCCGTAAACCTCTGCCGTATCAAAAAAGGTTACTCCCAACTCAAAGGCCTTCCTGATGAGTCTGATCGAGCTATCCCTCTCAGGGATGAAACCCCTGTGAAAGCTCATGCCCATGCATCCCAGACCCAGAGATGAAACCTCGATCCTGTGTTTTCCGGATCCAAGCAATCGTTTACCCATTTGATTTTTGTTCATCACTTTATTCAGTATTTGAGACGATGATGCCGCAGCTTCCTTTGCAAGTATGGAAAGTCCGCCACCGTTCCTGCCTTTATGAAATTTCTTCTGTCCTTGATATTGAATTTTTACAAATGTCTACCGTTGATATCGCCCCATCATATACAGATCACTCGGATTCCTACCATTTTCACTGATCGAGAGCATAGGAATGCCAATTGAGCGAGGGATCGGTTAAATTTACCCTAGCGAAGAAAACCATGGATCCGATCGTCCATATTGATCAGGTTGAGACGTATAACAAACTGAGGGGTGTCACCACCCGTCATCCGCTTATGACCGTGCTTGATCTGTCCAAGTCTGAATCTCTTCCGGCACAGACTTTTCGATTCGGACTATATGCCGTCTTCCTCAAGGAATTGGTTTGCGGTGAGCTGAGTTACGGAAGGAGCTACTACGATTATCAAGAGGGTACATTGGTATTCGTGTCTCCCGGTCAGGTGCTCGGTGTCCAGCCCAGGGTGGCTACATTCAAACCAAAAGGATGGGCGTTGCTATTTCATCCTGACCTGATCAAGGGAACGCATCTCGGCAAACAGATCCATCAATATGGATTCTTCTCCTATGCGGTGAATGAGGCGCTGCATCTTTCTGAATCCGAACGTCAACATATACTTGACTGCTTGAAAAAGATAGCAGCGGAATTGGATAGCCCTGTTGACAGGCATACACGTACCCTGATCAATACTACGATCCTGCTTATGCTGGATTACTGTCAGCGCTTCTATGAACGCCAGTTCATCACGCGGGAAAATACCCATCAAAGCCTCATGGCGAAGTTTGATGTACTCTTGAACGAATACATCCATTCTGACAGTCCGCTGGAATTGGGATTACCCACCGTGGCCTATTTTGCAGAAAGACTTCAGATGTCTGCGAATTATTTCGGCGACCTAGTCCGCCGTGAATCCGGTACCAATGCCCTGTCCTATATCCAGGATCGTTTGATCAGTGTGGCCAAGGATCAAATGTATGATCCGGAAAAATCCATTTCAGAAATCGCTTTTGAACTGGGTTTCAGGTA
>CANHUK010000019.1 GCA_947463755.1 Chitinophagaceae bacterium | reverse complement strand
GCCGGCATCCGGGCAGCGGAATCGATCAAAAACGCGTTGGATCGACAAGGATACGCGAACATCATCCTCGCCACCGGAACCAGTCAGTTCCATACCCTGCAAAACCTGATCGCATCGCCCGGCATCGACTGGCGCAGGGTCACCATGTTCCACCTCGATGAATACATTGGCATCCCGATGACACATCCCGCCAGTTTCCGGAAATACCTCACGGAACGATTCATCACGCAGGTACCCGAATTAAATGCAGCACATCTGATCGATGGCGAGCACGAACCTTTGGCCGAATGTCGTCGGCTGGGTGATCTGATCCGAACCGTCACCATCGATGTGGCATTGGTGGGCATCGGAGAAAACGGACACCTGGCATTCAACGATCCGCCGGCTGATTTCGAAACCAATGAACCCTACATCCTGGTAGACCTGGACGAGGCCTGCCGGCAGCAACAATTCGGAGAAGGCTGGTTTCCCAGTCTGGAAGCCGTTCCCAAACAGGCAATCAGCATGTCCATCCAACAGATCATGAAATCGAAACAGATCATCTGTTCCGTTCCGGATGAACGTAAAGCCGTGGCCGTCCGTGACTGTCTGGAAAAACCGATCAGTAACCTGTATCCGGCCGGGATACTCCGGGAACACCCGAATTGCACGCTATACCTGGATCGGGCGGCCGCCTCCCTGCTGGACAAATAATTCAGGAACTCAAGCGGCAAATACACGAAAGATGGCGGACAGACCTGAGCAATTCATCCTTCGGGGAGATCTGATCCTGAAAGACAGTATCCTGAAGGGAGGCTGTATTTTGGTGTCCGACGGAGTGATCATTGGGGTGGAAGAACGCACACCGGAATGGGAAAATGCCCCCCTGATCGACGCAGGAGATCACTACATTTCGCCCGGATTCATCGATATCCATGTGCACGGAGGTGGCGGACATGATTTTATGGACGGAACCCCGGAAGCATTCCTCAAAGTGGCCGAGCTGCATGCCAGCCATGGTACTACTTCGATGCTGCCCACTACGCTGACCTCCGACCTCAATGGGATCCTCCATACCATCGATACCTATCGTAAAGCATTATCAATCAATTCGAAAGGTGCCGCTTTCATGGGATTGCATCTGGAAGGACCATATTTTTCGATGGCACAACGGGGCGCTCAGGATCCCCGCTACATCCGCGATCCGGATCCCGAAGAATACATGCAGATCCTCCAACATGCGGATGTGATCAGGCGATGGAGTATCGCACCGGAGAAAAAAGGTGCCCTGGAACTGGGCCGAAAACTAAGAAGCCTGGGCATTCTGCCATCCATGGCCCATACGGACGCCATCTACGAGGAAGCTTATGAGGCCTGGCAGAACGGATTCGGATTGTTGACACATTTCTACTCTGCCATGTCCGGCGTCACCCGTAAAAACGCCTTTCGCTATGCCGGCGTGATCGAGGCCGGCTACCTGCACGACGACCTCGATGTAGAGATCATCGCAGATGGCGTTCATCTTCCCGCACCCCTCCTCAGGCTGATCATGAAGATCAAAGGACCCGATCATGTCGCCCTCATCACAGATGCCATGCGCGGGGCCGGTATGCCGGAAGGCCCGTCGATACTCGGTCAGATCGACACGGGAATGCAGGTGATCGTGGAAGACGGCGTGGCCAAACTGCCTGATCGTTCGGCATTCGCCGGAAGCGTAGCCACCGCCGACCGGCTCATCCGAACCATGATGGACCTTGCAGATGTTCAGCTCGTGGATGCCATCAGGATGATGACCCACACACCGGCCCGGATCATGAAAGTAGACGATAGGATCGGATCGATAACGCCGGGAAAAGATGCAGATCTGATCATCTTCGACGGCCGGATAAACCTACAAAATGTCTTCCTGAAAGGGAAAAAGACAGACGTTGGGATCCAGCCGGCATGAGTTGCCTCAAGGGAAATTTGAAAGCACATCTTACCTTTGGCCACCATGTCCAAACCCGTATTTTGCATAGGAGCCGCTTTCATAGATGAGCTGTTCCATACCCGTGATGCGATCCTGAAGGCAACCACCAATGAGGCCTCGGTTTCCAAAACCCCTGGCGGCGTGGCCCGAAACATCGCCCACCAGCTGGCATCACTGGAGGTGGATGTTGAACTGATGACGGTATTCGGAAACGACGGAGACGGAGACTGGCTCAAATCACAATGCCGGCAGGCAGGGATCCGCATCGGGACCTCTCTTACGATCGACGGACCTTCCGGCAGATATTCCGGCATCCTGAACCCTGATGGATCCCTGTTCACCGCCTTCCTCACCCACAGTCCCGTCGAGCATATCACCCCTGATTACCTCGAAAAACACCAGCAGGAACTGTCAACTGCAGGGTTCATCCTGTCCTGTGCCAATGTGCTTCCCTCATCCCTGGCCTGGTTACTGGCCTTCTCAAAGCTTCATGGGATCCCCTTCCTCATTGAACCGGTGTCGGTTCCGCCCGCCAGAAGGATCGCTGAGATGGAACTCGACGGTTTATGGATGATCACACCCAACGAAGACGAACTGCCCGTACTCGGAAAAGAAAAGGGAACGACAACACAGGAACAGGTCAATGCCCTGCTCGACAGAGGCGTTCAACACGTATGGCTGCATCAGGGAGCAAAAGGATCCACGATCTACAGTCGAGATGCCATGGTCAGCCTGCACGCCTGCCCCATCGAAGTGGTGGATTGCACAGGAGCAGGAGATGCTTCCGTGGCAGGGTTCCTCCTGGGCAAACAACTTTTCAAAGAACATGAAGAATGCCTGAGGATCGCGCATAGCCTTTCTGCGGAGATCCTGCAGGTAGAAGGCGCCAACATACCGGGATTCAACAGGCAGAAATTGTTGGATCGTGTCACCCGCTATTACCCCGACCCATGCACCATTGGCTGAACATACATCCCGAAGTCAAAACCGCCCTTACGGAAGGAAAACCCGTAGTAGCGCTCGAATCCACCATCATCTCCCACGGCATGCCCTGGCCGAAGAACGTGGAAACTGCCCTGCTGGTCGAACAAGAGGTACGAAATCAGGGCGCCATACCCGCTACCATCGCCATCCTGGACGGGAAATGCTGCGTGGGATTGACCACCCCGCAGATAGAAAACCTGGGCAAGGCCACTGATGCATGGAAGGTCAGCCTGCGGGATATGCCATATGTCCTGACCAACAAACTGATCGGGGCCACCACCGTGGCGGCCACCATGCGCATCGCCCACATGGCAGGCATCCGCATTTTTGTCACCGGCGGAATCGGGGGCGTGCATCGCGGGGCAACACAGAATATGGACATCTCCGCCGACCTGACAACACTGGGCAACACCTCTGTGGCCGTGGTATCCGCCGGTGTCAAGTCGATCCTCGACATCGGCTTGACCCTTGAATATCTGGAAACCCTCGGTGTGCCCGTCGTCACCCTCGGCCAGGATGAATTTCCGAGCTTCTATTCCTCCAAAAGCAGGTTCAGATCGCCCCTGCGGCTGGATACGACACAGGAGATCGCCAGTCTGCTGCAAACCAAATGGTCGATCGGCCTGGAAGGGGCCGTGCTGGTTGCCAACCCCGTCCCGGAAGCACTGGAGGTGAAACCGGAGCTCATGGAAAAACACATTGAAGCAGCCATTGATGCGGCAAACGCATCGGGCATTTCCGGAAAGGATCTCACACCTTTTCTGCTGAAATACATCAGCGAACACACACAAGGAGAAAGTCTGGCGGCCAACATCGCACTGATCAGGCACAACGCAGCCTGCGGCGCCAGACTCGCTGTTGAATTCCATCAACTGGCATCTTGAAGTACTAGTGCTCTGCGGGATCGTCGGTCAGCAGCTCATTTCTTCCAGATCTTAAGATCGTCCCAGAAAATATTAAGGGTCTGGCCCTGTCCCTTCATGTAATCCATCAACTCCTTCGAAGTATAGAGTTTCATCGGATTGAAATGCGTAACCCCGTCGGGTGCCGCATCGGTAGAGTTATGCGTGAAATTGGTGACATCGAACACCAGCTGCCGCTGACCACCCTCCGGCTGGATGGTCATGTAGAACCGGCCTTGCTGACGATTACCTTCCTTGAAATAATACTCCATGGTGAACCATTTCCCCACCGGGATCTTCACCTGAGGCGCTTGTTGTTCCCACAGGGTCGTATACTTTTGACTCCCGTCAGGGTTCAACTGACAATCCTGGCCCTCGACAATGAAACACAGATCACTCTCGGATGGCACCAGTTTACCAATACCCAGCGTGAGACGATAACGATTCGGAACCGTCTGACTCCAGGTGATATTGTTCCAGATCTCCACGATCGTCAGCCAGTTGATGCTCGACGGATACTTCCTCAACAAGTCGAAAGTAGAGGGCAAGTACATCCGAACCGACTGATAATACTCCTTGTAACCAGACCTGATATTATAAAACTCATACTGGACACGGGCTTTCACAGAACCATTCCCCCCGTCCGGCCAGTGATCGCTCAATCGATACTGAAGGACGCGGTTGGCCGGATTCAGGGGGTCTGTAGCCAGACGTGCAGCGCGCTTCGTGGAATCACCACCGTTGTAGTTGAAATAAGGACGGCTGGACAAAACCGTTCCCTCGAGGGCATCCCAATCATTGTTGGAGGAAAGCGTGGCGTCCCTTCCAATGATGCGATCCGTGCCATTCGTTCCATTGGGAATGATCTGACAGGATGGTTCGAAGCCCGACTGAAACACCAGCGTCCCCTTCAATGTGGCCGGATCGATCAAACCTCCGGGGGAAGTGGTCGGCGGAGCAGGTGACTGCGCCGTGGATTTCTTGCATGACACGCCCGCAGCCATGAGGATGGCGAAAACAGAGAGATGCACAGTCAACTTCAACATCGATCAGACTTTTTATCATTGCGCCCGCTATGGACGTTCCATGAAATTACTCCAGAAGAGCATGCAGTCAAAGACAGGCCGGATCTGCTCCACGCTTTTTTGACGAAAACGTTTGCTTGAGACAGGGTTAGGGCCTGTGCCGCAATCGAACAGGTTTTTCAGCAACATCGATCATCCTGTCCGGCATCATAAATACCCTGCCCCTTCGATCACTGAAATACAAATTGGAAGGCGAAAGCGTATCCGCATGACCATCTGCCCAGAACGCCTCGAAACCAGCATGTGCATTCAGGGGACGCCGGGCATAGGCATGATTTCGGGTACTCAAGACCGTTAGCTGTCGCCTGCGCACCCACGTCAAACCCTCATCCCGACTCACCCATTCGGCCATCTCGCCACCTGTTCCCCAATGCTGGGGACCCGGCTCTGTTGGGCCGATGACGCGCCATAGTCTGCCACGGACATAGAGAGAGCCCATGTCATAATTATGGGTTGACCGACAGATCTCGCGTTCCTGCCAAACGCCATATTTCCAGTGAAGCACCACCCATCTTCTGGGATCTCCGGGCGGACCCGGACGAAAATCACGACTGATGACGGCCAGGATCACCGGACGGCCATACTGATCGACGGTCAAATCATTCAGATAAACCAACAGACTGTCTCGCGCATAATCCCGGACCAGGGCTGGAGTTCGAATATCTGTCAATGGAAGCTGAAGTGTGTCTCCGATGATCGTCATCCAGTGGCGTCCGGTATCCCTGGACTGAACAAAGTACAGATTGGTTCGCTTGTCGACATCTCCACCCGGGTGGTAGTTGAACACACTCATGATCCGCCGGCCATCGTAATGCGACAGCTGATAGTGGCCACCCATGCCCGCCAGTTTCGTCTCCGGCCCCGGCTGTCCATCCGGTCCGATCCTGCGGAAATACAATTCCCTGCCCTTTGTATAACGGGTGTACATCAACAAGCATCCTGATTTTCCCAGATACCAGGGCTGGGGATAGGTGAATGAAGAAGTAAGCAATTCATCAAAAGCGCTGATGTCACGCGGTCGGGTGGACCGGAATACTTTACCGGGCCTGGATACATTTCGACCGCTGACGAATACCCACAGATAGCCATCCGCATCCATGGAAAGCGAGGCATTGTCATGCGGATCATCCACCCCATTCTTATCCATTACGACAACAGGCCTGGGCATCACGTGCTTCCGGTGATCGTAGTACGAGATCATGATATAGAGATGGCGCTCCCCTTCGCGGCGACTGCCACCATAGACAAAAAACGTGCGATGGCTTTGACGGTCGTAGATAGCCACGGGCATGTGATTGGCCGTATAAGTGCCCAGTCCGCCGGAATATTTATCGCCATAGGCGGTACGTTGACCAAGCGTGAACCAAATACCCCGGTAGCCGTCTGTCGTCGGATTTTGCGCATAGGTGGACTTGACCAAACCGGCGATCAGCAAAGACGAAAACAGCGCGGTGCGAATAAACAGGATCATCAAAGAATGCATTCGATCATGCTTTTGGTGATGGATGCTCCCTGAAAATTAATCTTGTTTATGATTATGGAGCATGACTTGACGCAACTTTGCAGTATAAATCGAATCATATGTCGAAGACAATCCTTCATAAGGCGGATACCCGCGGAAAGGCAGACCATGGCTGGCTGAAAAGTTTCCACACCTTCAGCTTTGCCGGTTACCACGATCCTCAAAGAATGCATTTCGGGGCGCTGCGGGTACTGAACGACGATACCGTTCACGGAGGGATGGGTTTCGGGACGCATCCGCACGACAACATGGAGATCATCAGCATCCCCCTGGAGGGAGATCTGCAGCACCGCGACAGTATGGGCAACGTGGCTGTGATCAAAAAAGGTGATATCCAGGTGATGAGCGCCGGCACCGGGATCCAGCACAGCGAATACAACAAAAACGCCGACGAAGCCGTCAAATTCCTTCAGATCTGGATATTCCCCAACAAACGCAACGTGACGCCGAGATACGATCAGATGACTATCCGGGAGGAAGACAAGCGCGATGTATTGCTGCAGGTCTTGTCTCCGGATCCAAATGATGCAGGCGTATGGATCCATCAGGATGCATGGTTCCACATTGGCAACTGCTCCGCCGGCAAAACCCTTGAGTATTCCATAAAAAAAACAGGAAACGGAGTGTATGCTTTCGTGCTGTCCGGATCTTTTAACATCGAAGGACTCGAACTCGACAGCCGCGATGGACTAGGCATCTGGGATACCGAAGAATTTACGCTTAGATCGAACAGCGACGGATCGGAGATCCTGCTGATGGAAGTGCCAATGCGCTGATCCTCAACGATGTCAGGCTTTTAGATAAATGAAAAGGCGGACGCGAGTGATCTCACGTCCGCCTTTTTCATATCCCTGATGCGTTGTATCAGGCCGTCGGCTGCAAGGCATCGATCTCCGGGAGATTGCCGAACAGTTCCTCTTCGGTGAACTCGTGATTATTGAGTTTACCATCGAAGTAGTCTGCGTACGCCTGCATATCCACGAAACCATGTCCGCACATATTGAACAGGATCGTGCGGGGCTTACCTTCCAGTTTGGCCATATTGGCTTCTCGGATCACCTGGGCGATGGCATGTGTGGCTTCCGGAGCCGGAATGATGCCCTCCGCCTTGGCAAAAGTGACACCGGCTTCAAAACACTCCAACTGTTGCAGCGCCTGCGCTTCGATCAGGCCATCTTTCAACAGCTGGCTGCACAAGACACTGGCACCATGATAGCGCAGCCCACCGGCGTGGATCGCTGCCGGACGGAAATTATGACCCAGCGTGTACATCGGCAGCAACGGAGTGTAACCGGCCGTGTCGCCAAAATCGTACATGAACTTACCCTTCGTCAGCTTCGGACAAGAGGCTGGCTCTACCGCAACCGCGCGAACGTTCTTGCCATGCATCAGGTTATGACGCAGGAAGGGGAAAGCGATCCCTGCAAAGTTTGAACCTCCTCCCAGCGGAGCGATCACCACATCCGGGAAGTCTCCCGCGATCTCCAGCTGCTTTTCAGCCTCCTGACCAATGATGGTCTGATGCATCAACACATGGTTCAATACAGATCCCAGCGCATATTTTGTATGAGGATCCTGGGCGGCCATCTCGATCGCTTCGGAGATGGCAATACCCAGACTGCCCGTTGAATTTGGATCCTGTGCCAGGATATTCCGTCCCGCCTGTGTGCGATTGCTCGGGGATGCATAGACATTCGCCCCGAAGGTGTTCATCATGATCTTGCGATAGGGCTTCTGATCATAACTGATCTTCACCATGTATACATCGCACTCAATGCCGAACTGCTGACAGGCGAAGCTCAATGCCGTGCCCCACTGACCCGCACCCGTTTCCGTCGTGATCTTCTTGACACCCTCCTGCATGTTGTAATAGGCCTGAGGTACGGCCGTATTTGGCTTATGGGAACCGCTGGGGCTTACACCCTCATACTTGTAATAGATCTTTACCGGCGCATCCAGCAACTTTTCCAGACCCGTGGCCCTGAACAAGGGTGACGGACGCCAGATCCGATAGATATCCCGAACCTGATCCGGTATGTCTACATATCTGTCAGCAGAAACCTCCTGCTTGATCAACTCCATGGGAAACAAGGGAGCCAGATCCTCCGGACCCACCGGCTGTTTGGTGCCGGGATGCAGCGGAGGAAGCGGCTTGTTGGGCATGTCGGCTACAATGTTGTACCACTGCCGGGGCATTTCCGATTCGTTCAGAAAGATCTTCTTGGTCATGATCGCTGGGTTTGGAATGATAAAGAATATTTACAATTTAGGTAAGAACTTAGAATCATATCAAACATGTTCAGGATTTTTTTGATATGATTTCAAGGAATGAAGCAGGAATCAACGAATATCAATATCCATTGAGCTCAATACTGATGGACAAATGTACCCAGCAGCTTTTCAGGTGTATGGTACTGAATGTCTGCCATCATCAGTTTCTTTGCCCAGGACACGCGTTTTGACATATCGCCGCCCCGGCCATAACTTCCGTACTCCGCATAAAAGGCGGTGCGCGCCTTGTCCGGGAACATCACATCCCCCGGCCAATGGTGCCAACCCTCGGGAAGGATATGATCGCCCATCTCTGTACGGATAAAAACAGTTCTGGCATAAGGCCGCCAGGGCCTGCCCAGATAAACGCGCTTCACATCCTTTGCCGCCGTCAGCCGACAATCCAGGAACACGAAGCCATGTGACCGATCCTGTCGGGTAGCCGCTGCCGTGATGTAAGAATCCGACAGGCTCCGGATCTCGCAACGCTCGAAAACACAAGTGGCTTCGCCGAAAATGAAATCCGTCGTCCCCTCGATGTAACATCCGGTATAATATTGACGACTGTTGGAGCTTGCGGCATAGAGCGTATCCTGATTTCCGAGGATCCGGCAATTACGGACGATGACGGCATCCCCTTCCACATGAAGGGCCACCGCCTGTCCAACCCGTCCCGCCGTGTTTTCGATCGTAAGGTTCTCCAGCAAGGTGCCATTCCCCTCCACCAGCACCGTATGACTCGTATATGTCTGGAATTTGTCGAGACCATGCATATCCCGGCCGCCAGAGACAGGCTTGCCCGTGTGATCATTCCCGGTGATGATCACCGAATCCCGATCTTCCCCGATCAGTGAAAGATTGGTCTTCCAGGAAGGGATCACCAGTTTCTCCCGATAGATCCCTTTCCTGATATGGATCTTCACCCGCTTTTCGCCGAGGTCACGGCAGGCCTGGACAGCCTCCTGGATGGTACGATGATCTCCGGAGCCATCCTGTGCCACGGTCAACTCCACGGGATGCGCCTTCTGCGCATGGATCATCAGCGGAGATAATGCAAAAAGAAGGGAAAGCGTCCATAGCCGAAAAGTGAAGTCGATCATCGTCAGGAGGAATTTCATTACCCGTCAATTTCAGCATTTTCCTCATGCTTGTGCGAGGAAATCATGCAATCGTTCCCGGGTGGCCATCCCTGAATGAATAGACTGCTAACCCGTCAGGAAACCCATGGGATCTGCTCCGAAGCCTTGTCTGGCTTGGCATATCGGTAGCGTGCCAGGGCGCTGACCCGGCCGTAGGCGTCCAGACCCGTGCTGACGAGGGAATCCGCACGGCTGATATCGATGAAGCCATCGGCGGATACCAGCGATGGATCAAGCTGTGCCTGCAATACCCGACCGATCACAAAAAATGTCCCGTTCATCGGGATCGGATTGACCTGCACCAGCTCAAGGGCATAGCGTATGAGGCTTTCCCGGACATAAGGCACCGGAAGCCCATCGACCCATTCCTCCGTAAGACCGGTCTCTGCAAACTCACTGACTCCGTCCGGATACTTGGCACTGCACTGATGTGCGCGCGCGAGTATCTCAGGATGAACATGATTGATGGTATAAAATCCGCCCAGCTCAATGTTACCCAGGGTGTGGGGGGCCGCCTCGCGGGGCCGGTTGACAAAACCAACCAGTGCCGGATCTGCGCCCAGATGAACAATATTGCTGAATAAACCCAGGTTACTCACCCCCTGCGCATCCACGGTGGCGATCAGGTTCAGCGGCTTGAAACCACTGATCGAATTCAGGAAATTGGCGCGGTAGAATCGCTCCCAGCCACCCATCTCGGCGATCGTGTAGGTCTTGTGATCTGTCATTTCTCTTCAACAACCTGAAAGATGCCTGGTTCAATGCAAAGAACCGATGCCTCAGGCTTTTGAAAGGATCTCCGTTATGGCCTGTCCCTTTCCGTCCGGCGTGGTATAAAAAGGACGACCCTCCACTTCGTAGTTCAGATCCGCCGGAATCCCCAGCGCCTGATAGATCGTCTGATGCAACTGGTCGACCTTCACCGGCTTCTCGATGGTCTTGCAGGGGCGTTCATCTGCCGTCTTTCCATATGCATATCCCTTGCGGATACCACCACCAAACATTAGCACGGAGCACCCGTCGGTGAAATGCCTGTGCATGCCATAATGCTTCAATTCCGTGATGATATCAGGCTGACGAACCTGTTCCTGTACCTTCAATTCCGGCCGTCCCTCCACCATCATATCCCGGCTGAATTCACTCGCCAGAATGATGAGCGTGCGATCCAGCCGACCACTTTTTTCGAGGTCCAGGATGAGCTGAGCCACCGGCGCATCGATCAGTTTTTTCATGTCAGCCATGCGGGTATGCCCGTTCTCGTGCGTATCGAACCCAAAAAAGGGCACGTATTCCGTGGTGACACTGATGAAACGCGCACCCCGTTCTGCCAGACGCTTGGCCATCAGACAACCCAGGCCGAATTTCCCGGTATTGTACACATCAT
>CANHUK010000018.1 GCA_947463755.1 Chitinophagaceae bacterium | reverse complement strand
TGGATGGGATAACGTTGCCGCCATGTACCGCCGCACTGCACTGGCGTCGATCCCATTCCGGGATCGGGTCTTTGGGGAAGATCTGGCCTGGTGTGTGGATGCCCTGCGATCAGGCATGGCGATCGTCTACCAGCCTTCTGCGCGGGTGTGCCATTATCACCTGGAGGATCCGGCCTTCACCCTGCGTCGGGCGTTGAGTTCGATGTTCGTCCGATACCGCGCCATCGGGTATGTGCACCCGGCGCCTGATCGTTCCATCTTGACGCTGGCCCGGGTCATGCGTTTATGCCTGATCGGTAATGGGCTTCACTTGCGCCGGAGATGGTATTGGGCTCGATATAATCTGAAGCGCAGAAAGGCGCTTCATCAGGCCCATGCATTGTTTTCGGAGGCAATGAGACATGGTGAGGCGGGTTTGAACGAACTTTACCGGGCATATATCCAACAACCGCATAGACCCCTGAAAAATGGCTGAACGATCGGATCCCGTGGTCAGCGTGCTGATGACATCCTATAATCGGGAGAAATATATTGCAGCGGCACTGGAAAGCGTATTGTCGTCGCATTTTGCGGATTTCGAGGTGATCGTTTCGGATGATGCCTCTTCTGATGGTACGGTGGGCATCGCTCAGGACTTTGCCGGGCGGGATGAACGCGTACGTGTTTTTGTAAACGAACAGAACCTCGGGGACTATTTGAATAGAAATCGGGCCGCATCTCTGGCCCGGGGTAGGTACATCAAATATGTAGATTCTGATGATTTTTTATATCCGCATGCCCTGACCGTGATGGTGGAGGGCATGGAACGCTTTCCGGAAGCGGGTTTCGGACTATCGAGCCATCCGGATCCGAAGGGTCCCTATCCGATGGTTTCGGAACCACATAACACCTATCTGGAACATTTCAAGGGCTTTGGCCATTTCGACCGGGCCCCCGGCTCTGCGATCATCCGTCGGGATGTTTTTGAGCAGACCGGCGGCTTCAGTGGTCGCCGCGGGATCGGCGATAATGAATACTGGCTCAAGCTTGCCCGCTATTATCCACTGGTCAAGCTCCCGGCCCATTTATATTGGGTGCGCAGGCATGAGAGTCAGGAGTCCGAATTCACTGCCAAGATCATGCCGGCCATGCGTAACGAGGTCTTTATTGCAGCGATCGCTCATCCGGATTGTCCGCTGTCTGCCGAAGAAAAAGCATGGGCGTTGTCTACCATGCGCAAGCACAATCTCAGAAACCGAGTCTTTACCTGGCTGGGCAGGTGAGTGAAACCATCCAAAGCCCTAATTTCGTTTGCATGTCATTCGATCCCGTAGATTATTGGAACAAGAGGCTTGACCGGGAGTTCACCCTCCGCGGTGTCGGGCACACGACTTTCTCCAACCGCTACAACCGCTGGTTGTATGCCCGGAAGGACCGTATGCTAAAAAAGGTCTTCGCCGGTCTGCCGCAATCGCTCAAGGGTCAGCGCGTGCTGGACATTGGCTGCGGAACCGGTTTCTTTGTCAGGCGCTACCTGGATCAGGGGGCGAATTTGACGGGAGTGGACATTTCTCGTAAAAGCATTGCAGAACTCGGCCGTAAGCATCCGGATGCCGAATTCCGGGAACTGAACATCTCTGCCCCGGAAGGTTCCCTGCCTGGCAGGGTTTTCGATATCATCAACATGTGGGATGTTATGTATCACATTGTGGATAACGAGGGATTTGAAAGAGCCTGTGCCCATATTGCTTCGATGAGCACCGAAGGCACGCGGTTCGTGGTGACCGATCAGTTCGAATCGGACGGGGTCATCCGTCCGGCCGAACACGTCGCCTTCAGGACGCGCCGCGAATACGAGGCGGCCCTTGGAAAGTTTGGCTTTGTGGAGGAGCGGACCTATCCCCTCTACCGGTTCCTGAATCGATCCTTCCCCTGGCCGGACGCATTCACGAATCTTCTGGCGCCGCTTTGTTATCTGCTGGATAACCTGAACCGGAAATCTGTCCCCTACAATCTCTGCGTCAGCGTTTGGGTATGCCGGAAAAAAGGGGCATGAGGGTGGCGGTTGTCACCGAGACCTTCCCGAAACTCTCGGAGACCTTTGTAGTGAACCACATCAGGGGATTGATCGATGCAGGTGCAGAGGTTGATATCTATGCCTTTTACCGGAAGCCGGAGGGGGAGCCTGTTCATCCGGTGGTCGCTGAATACGGACTGACTGCCCGGACAATCTACAAGCCTTTCGAGCCGATGCCCAAAGGGCCCAGGATGCGGGCCGCTGCCGGGGTATTGCTGAAATCTGTCTGGTCCTTTCCGTTTGCCATTGCGCAGGCGTTGAATTTCTTCAGATACGGGCGGGAAGCGTTGAGGCTTCACCGACTTTTCGAAGCAGCCACCTTCTTCACCCGTCGCCGATACGATGTGGTTCATTGTCATTTCGGGACCACGGCCGAAAAGATCGCCCTCTTTCAGGAGTGGGGATTGCTAAAGGCACCGCTGGTGACCAGTTTTCATGGCTACGAACTGGATGACCGGGAGGTGGTGAGGCCAAACATGTATGAGCGGCTGAAAGCCCGGGGCGCCCTGTTCATCGCTAATTCCGGCTACACCCGTCGGCGTCTGCTCGATTTCGGCTTTGACGAGGGCCGTATACAGGTGCTGCCGGTATCCCTGGATGTGCAATTTTTTCAGCGAAAAGTTGCGGCTAAGGATAAACCTTTTCATCTGTTGACAGTCGGAAGACTGGTCGAATTCAAGGGTATCGAGTTTTCATTGCGTGCCCTTGCCCGGCTTTGGCATCACGATGGTATTAATTTTCTATATTCGATTGTCGGAACCGGGCCCCTGGAAGCTGAACTCCAGTCGATTATAAGGGAATTGGGGTTGGAGGCACAGGTCAGGATGTTGGGTGGGCGCACCCAGTTGGAGATCCGGGATCTGATGGAGCAGGCACATGTTTTTTTGCTCACGGGTGTCAGCGCTTCGGATGGAAGGGTTGAAAATCAGGGCCTTGTCATTCAGGAGGCTCAGGCCATGGAACTGCCGGTCGTCGCAAGCGACCTCGGAGGTGTTTCAGAGGGCCTGGTGGATGGTGAAACCGGGTATCTCGTTACAGAACGGGACATCGAGGGGATCACCCGTTTTATCCGGTTGCTCCATGATGATCCCGAAAGAAGGGGGATGATGGGGAGCGCAGGACGTGCGTTCGTTGCGGCGAGATACGGCATACCTGAATCTGCCCGACAGATGTTCCTGGCCTATGCCCGGGTCAGTCGACATAGATGATGAAAGCAGTTTGAAGCAGAACGAATCTTTGATTATGTGGCATTTCGATTCAGGCCTTAAGTGGTGCTGTCAGGTCATATCCATGCATTTGAATCTGTCCCATGTTTACATTCAGGGATAAGACCATATACATTATTTCTCCGGAGGCCTGGGGCGTTATGCGCATCAGTAAGCACCACTATGCCATAGAACTGGCGAGGATGGGTAACCGGGTATTTTTCTTTGAGCCGCCCACTTTGCAGGGCAGCACGCGGGGCGTGCTGATACCCACGAACGAGGGTGTCCGGCGCGTGACCTACAAGCCTTTAGCCAGGGGGAAGAAATATGTCGGAAGGAAGATGTATGCCCTCATGCAGCGTCGTCAGATCAGGCGTTTCATCCGGGAGTTGACCGGACAGCCTGATGTGGTCTGGTGTTTCGACCAGGGGACTTTCGATGATCTGAGCATCTTTGGCGCCCCGTTGTGTTTATTCCATCCGGTAGACCATAACCTGGAGCGGAACATGCCACCTCTGGCCAGGACGGCGGACCTTGTCTTCTCCACGTCTCCCAAGATACTCGAGTACATGTGTCCGTCCGGTACGCAGGGTATCGTCATACATCATGGACTCAACGCTACCTTTGAGCAGTTCGCCCGCCAGCGGCTGGAATTGATGCGGGGAGAGTCCGGTGTCCCGACATTCGGTGGTCGTATTGGCTTCTGGGGATCTCTCTTTAAGGAGAGCCTGGACCGGCGCAAGGTACTCAGATTGATCGGCGCCTTCCCTGAATACACCTTCCTCTGCTGGGGGGCAAGCCAGATGGTTCAAAATAACCTGGCGGGCAAAAATGACGAAGAGGTGGCCGAATTCATCAGGGCGCTGGCCTCCAGTCCGAATGTCAAAATGATGGGGCCCGGTACGGCTGAGGATTTCACAGCGGAACTGCCCGGCCTTGATGTGCTCATCAATATTGAATTTGAATACTCCGCCCGTTGGGATAACGGCAATCCTCACAAGTTGATGGAATATCTCTCGACCGGTAAACCGATCTTCAGCACCCCCGCCCTGATGTATGCCGATACAGACCTGCTGTTCATATCCCGCAGCGAGGATGTGGTATCCGATTTCAGGATGCTGGTGGAAGGTTGGGAGGACTGGGCATCCCCTGAGGCCAGTATCAAACGTATATCATTTGCGCTTCAAAATACCTATCGTCAGCAAATCGACCGCATAGAGTCGCATATCAACCGGCTCGGGGGCGAAGGATCCTGACGCCTGAACGGTCTGCGGCGACCGGCAACTTCAACTGAAAGAAAGTGGTAAAAAAAGCCAGCATGGTGTTTTCTCCCGGACTTGTCCTTTCCCAGGACGATCCGGCGTATCGTAGGTGTTCCTTATCCGTGATGGATAACATCGCCGACCCCGACATCCGGTTTGACGAAAATGGCGTGTGCAACTATCATGAGGCCTATCGCAAGGCAGAGGCGGAGCATGTGCTGCCCGGTGCTCAGGGTTGGGAAAGGCTCACGGCCATCGCCGATCGCATCAGGGCAGAGGGTGCGGGCCAACCCTACGACTGTATCATGGGCGTCAGCGGAGGGGTGGACAGCACCTATGTGGCGCTGGTCGCCCGGAAACTTGGGCTCAAACCCCTGGCTGTCCACTTCGATAACGGATGGAATTCCGAGTTATCGGTCCGAAACATAGAGGAAATCATCACCCGGAGCGGATTCGACCTCTACACTTATGTGATCGACTGGTCTGAGTTTCGAGATCTGCAACTGGCCTATCTCAAAGCTTCTGTGGTGGACATTGAGGCCATCACCGACCATGCGATCACCTGCACATTGTTCCGAATGGCCGGTGAACGGAATATCAAGTATATCCTTAGCGGCACCAATGTGCAGACCGAGCAGACCATGCCCCGCACCTGGATATATCCCAAGGCAGATCATGTCAATATCAGGGCCATCCATAAGGCTTACGGGACCCGCCCTCTGAAGAGTTACCCGATGATGGATGCCCGGTTCAAGCGGTATTACTACGAGGTGAAGGGAATCCGCGGTGTGTCTGTGCTCAATTATGTCGATTACGACAAGCGCGAGGTCAAAAAGGTCATTTCCTCCGAGCTCGGATGGCGGGATTATGGCGGCAAGCATTTCGAGAGCATCTGGACCCGATTCTACCAGGGCTACATCCTTCCGCAAAAATTCCACATCGATAAGCGAAAGCCCCACCTCAGCGACCTTATCTTTGGGGGGCAGTTGACCCGTGAAGAGGCATTGCAGGAGTTGGAGAAACCGACCTATGATCCTGCCCTTTTCCGGGAAGACTATGATTTCGTGCTGAAGAAGCTTGGCCTTTCGAACGATGAGTTCCAGGAGCTGATGCGGATTCCGCCGAAAAGCCACTACGCCTTCGATCACGAGCGGCCACTGGAGGAGAGATATCCGATCCTGTCACCGATCAAGAAGATCTACAGGGCGCTCTTCCCGTTCGCAAAAGCCTGAAAGGCACCTGATGAATATGATCACGATCGTCAACTACGGACTGGGTAATCTGGCTTCGATACAAAACATGTGTCGCAAGCTTGGCATAGACTCGGTCATCACCGATCGCCCTGAGGTCATCGAGACGGCAGATCGCCTGATCCTGCCGGGTGTCGGGCATTTCAAGGCGGGCATGGACAATCTGCACGCCTCCGGACTCAAGCCGCTCCTGGATCGGCTGGTGCTCGGAGAGCGCAGGCCGGTGCTGGGCATCTGCCTGGGTGCGCAGCTCATGACCCGGCACAGTGAGGAGGGAGATGTCGATGGTTTGGGATGGGTGGACGCCGATACGGTGGCCTTCGATGCCGCCAGGTTGGGAGGGTTGAAGATCCCCCACATGGGATGGACTGACATCGTCATCCGTTCGGAAGGAGACCCCATCTGGGCCCGTATTCCCGAGGAACCCCGTTTCTATTTCGTCCACGCCTATCATTTCAGTTTCCGTTCCGAAGCAGAGGTGGCAGCCACCTGCACCTATGGCTATGAGTTCGCCTGTGCCTTTCGGAAAGATAACATCTACGGTATGCAGTTCCATCCGGAGAAGAGTCACAAGTATGGCATGAGGGTCCTTGAAAATTTTGCACGAATCTGACATGGGAAGGGTACGCATCATACCGGTTCTGTTGCTTGACAGGGGAGGCTTGTACAAGACGGTCAGATTTGACAAGCCAACCTATGTTGGCGATCCGATCAATACGGTCAAGATCTTCAACGACAAGGAAGCCGATGAATTGGTGGTGCTGGATTTCCGGGCCACCCTGGAACAACGGAGGCCTGATTTCGATAAGATCACGGAGATTGCCGGTGAGGCTTTCATGCCCATGGCCTATGGCGGCGGGATACGCAGTCTGGAAGATGCCCGTCGCGTATTTGATTGCGGCTATGAGAAGGTGGTGCTGAATTCGGTCCTTTATGACGATCTGTCGCTGGCCGAGTCCATCGCTTCGATATATGGTGCGCAGTCCGTTGTCGCCTCCATCGATGTCAGGAAGAACTGGCTGGGGCGCACCCGCTGCTTTGCCCGATCTGGCACCCGGGATACCGGAAAAAGCCCGGAGGAATGGGCACGTGAACTTGAACAGCATGGAGCGGGTGAGATCATGCTCCATTCGATCCGGCAGGACGGCACCTGGGAGGGATATGACCTGCCGCTCATATCTTCCGTTTCGCAAGCGGTCGGGATACCCGTCATCGCCTGCGGAGGTGCTGCAAGTACCGAAGATTTCCGGAAGGCCGTGGAGGCAGGTGCCTCCGCCGCTGCGGCAGGCAGTATGTTCGTATATCAGAAGAAGGGGATGGGGGTGTTGATCAGTTTCTGTACGGGTTTCAAATTGATGAAAGGATCCATATCATTGTAAAGCTAACCATACCTGGACGCCGGAAGAGATGCTTGGTCGCCCCTTCATCCCTTTCAAATCATTATTGAATGTATCTACTCAGGAATCAGACGGTCTACCTCATTTCCCCGGAAAGATGGGGGAAAATGCGCATCAGCAAGCACCATTATGCCCTGGAGCTTGCCGATCGGGGTTGTACGGTCTATTTCATAGAACCTCCCACATTAGACACGAAGGGGGTGACGATCCGGCAGACGGAGGATCATCCACGGGTGCATGTGGTCACCTACAAGCCAGTTTTTCGCGGTGAACGATTCCTGCCGGCCGCGATCTTCGAATGGATGTTGCGCCGTCAGATCCGTCTGCTCCTGGACAGGATCGGGCATAAGCCGGATGTGGTCTGGTGTTTTCAGAGTTTTTTGTTCCGGAACCTGCGCTGGTTCGGGGCGCCCGTGCGCATTCTCTTCCTGGCCGATCAGTTCAACAAGCAGGGAACGCCGCCGGAGGCAGACTCCGCCTCGCTTGTCCTGGCGGTGTCCGATACGATATACGAACGTATGCGCGCTGCAAATAAGTTGGTATTCAGGATCAATCATGGGTTGCAAAAGATCTTTCATGCGGCCATTCCTGAAGTGTTGCAGTTCGAATCAGCGGAAACGGCCAGTACTCCCAGGATCGTGGGATATCTCGGTAATCTTCGCATCGAGTCGATGGACCGTGAGGCCATCCTGAAGGTTATTGAAACGCATCCTGAACTGACATTCATTTTTTGGGGCTCCTACAAGACCACCGAATTGAACCTGGGTGGCCTTCAGGACCATGATTCCAATCGTTTCATAGCGCAATTGCAGGCAAAGGCCAACGTACAACTCAGAGGCGCATTCCAGGGGCAGGAACTACTTTCGCAGATGAAGGAGGCCGACATGTTCTGGCAGTGCTTCAAGCTCAATCTGACAGCATTTTCCGATGGATCCAACTCTCATAAGATGCTTGAATACCTCTCTACCGGCAAGCCTGTCATCTCTCAGCCGCTGAGCAGTTACAGGGGATCCGATCTGATATACATGATGTCTCCTTCAGACCCTGATTTCCTGTCGTTTTTCAGTGCCACGATCAAAAAACTGCAGGCAGGTGAAGATCCTGCGCTGACCCGTAAGCGAATGGAGTTTGCCAGGGAGAACTCATACGAGGCACACCTCCGGCGCATCGAGGACATGCTGCCTTCGAACCCCGAAAACGGCTGATGGCATCCTTGCTGTTCATCACTACGCTTTCTGTTTCCGCAAATCCGCGCCTTTACAAGGAGATCCTGTGCGCGCGGGACGCCGGACATGATATCCTTGTACTCTGTTTTCGACTGGGCAACTGGACGGATGCGCAGGATGATGAAAAGATCCAGTCACTACCGGGGGTAGGATTCACCAGACTATCCGCCACGCGCAAACCATTCATGCCCTGGCTGGTCGCCAGTATGCTTGAGCGGGTCGCCAGACGCCTGACCGGCCTGTGGAAACACCCGATGGTCGATGCACTCGCGGCCGGAAAAAGAGCATACATGCTCGACCACGCATTGCGAGGGCTTCGGCTGACACCGGATTGGGTCATCGCGCACAATCCTGCTGCCTTCCTGCCGGCGACACGGTTCGCACGCCGTAACCGCGCACGTCTGGGCATCGATGTGGAAGACTACCATCCGGGAGAGACGCAGGATCCCCGTCTTGCAGCCTCTATGCGGAGGCTCATGCGGCACACCCTTTCTGTCGCAGATTATGTATCCTTCGCTGCGCCGTTGATCCAAAGGGAGGTAGCCACCGATCTTGGAGAGGAGGGACCGCATTGGATGACCCTGCTCAACTGGTTTCCGTCCTCAGAATTTCCGGCGCCCGAGTCGGTAGCGTCCGGTCCGCTAAAGCTGGTATGGTTTTCTCAGCTTGTTTCGGCCCGCAGAGGACTCGAGCTGGTGCTGCCGGCCATCATTGCGGCAGGAGACCGGGTTGAATTACATATATTCGGCCACCCCGACCCTTCCTTCACAAGGGAATATCTGGACGGCGTCTCCAATATTTTTTTGCATGGACCGGTCAGACAGACCGAGTTGCATAGCCGGCTCGTCAGCTTCGATGTCGGACTCGCCATCGATGTGGTGGCTGACAGAAACCGCGAACTCGCGATCACGAACAAGATCCTGGCCTATCTTCAGGCGGGATTGTTCCTCGCGGTCACGGAAACACAAGCACAACGGGCCTTCATGGCTGATCATTCGGATCACGGGATCCTGTTCCCGCCAGACCCGTCCGAGTGGGAGCGGCTGCTGGATCGTATGCTCGGCCTCAAGGAAAGGTTGCGGGCGACCGCCTCGGAGCGTCAACACCGCATGCGGACTTACGGGTGGGAGCGGGTTTCACGGACTTTGGCCCTTCAGTGGCAGGGCGAGGAGCAGTGAATCGACAAATTGAATACAATCAAATGATCAAAAAGCTATTCAAGCAGGTCCTGTACCTTTTGTATCCGAAGGAGAACGGATTCAACATTGTAAGGGTATGGAGAGGCCCCGCTAAGGGCGTGAGGATGAAGATAGACATCCGCCTCGGGGCATCCTATCTCAAAGGGGATTACGACCAATGGATATTCGACCGGGTCAGATTACCTGAGATCGTCAGACCGGGTATGGTCGCCTGGGACTGCGGCGCCTTTTACGGCTATTATGCGGCCATTTTCCGGGAACTCGTCGGGCCAACGGGCAAAGTGGAGGTATTCGAAGCTTCCGGTGCTAATTATGATGTGGTATCATCACTTCCCCGGCTCAACGGATGGGATAATGTTCGGGTGCATCAACTGGCCGTAGGTCCTGATCATTCCCGCATTCAGTTCACCCGGAACCTGGGAGGCAGCAGTGGTCCGTTCGGGCTGTCCAAAACATACGACGAACAACAGCAGATCGAACTGGAGGAAGTCACCTGCTGTGGCGTCGATGAACTGATCGATGAACGGGGTGTTCCGGCACCGGACATCATCAAGTTCGACCTGGAGTCGGCTGAGGTATTCGCCCTGCACAATGGCCACCACCTATTTACCGGCAAGCGTCCGCTGATCTTGCTGGAACTGCATGGTCCTGAGGCATTGGACGCTGCGGCGGACTTCCTGGAGAAATATGATTACCATGCCTATTCCGTGTGGCAGCTCAAAGATCCTGAGCGCGTGCATTTCAGAGATGCCGCCTCCCTCAGGGGCTTCAACACTATACCTCATATGCTGATCTGTTTTCCTTCCGGCCACCCGCTTCCCTACTGACACATGCCATCTCCAAGCCTTCCCAGGATCCTGATCATCACGCCGCACTATCCGCCTTCTAACCTGGCAGCCGTGCATCGTTCGAGGCTGTTTGCACAGCACCTCCCCTCATTTGGATGGGAGCCGGTCATCCTCACCGTACATGAGCGCTACTATGAGGAGACGCTTGATCACGATCTGGAAAGGCTGTTGCCGGCGGACCAACGTATTGTCAAAACCGGTGCCTTTCCCGTCACCAGGCCCCGCCTGATCGGTGATATCGGACTTCGGGCCTTCTTTCATCTATACAAGACGGCCCGGAAGCTGATCAGGGAAGAACACATCGAGTTACTTTACATTCCCATTCCGTCGTTCTACGGCGCCCTGCTCGGCAGATGGCTGCATGCCACCACCGGCATCCGTTACGGGATCGACTACATCGATCCCTGGGTTCAGTTCTTCCCCGGCTCGGAGCGGAAATGGTCGAGGCACTGGTGGAGTACGAAATTGTCAGGTTTCCTGGAACCCATCGCCGTCAGGCGGGCATCCTTCATCACCGGCGTGGCCGAAGGCTATTACCGGGGAGTGATCGAACGCAACCCGGCACTGAAGGCCCACTGCCTGTTTGCGGCCATGCCCTACGGCGGAGAGCAGGCGGACCACAAGGCCGTGGCAAGTCTCGGAAGGAAGCCCTATCTCTTCCAGCCCAACGAGAAGTTGCAGTTCGTTTATGCCGGCGCCATGCTGCCCAAGGCTTACGGCCCCCTGGATGCGCTCTTTTCGGCGATCGCTGCTGACAGGGAGGCCTTCTCGGATGTTGAATTCCATTTCATCGGCAGCGGCAAGTTCCCCAACGACCCCGAAGGGTTCAACATCCGCCCTTATGCCGAGCGCCATGGACTCTGGGGATCCATCGTGCACGAATACCCGGCGCGGATACCATATCTGGATGTACTTGTCCACCTGGAAGCGGCGGACGCCGTCTTCATCCTTGGCAGCACGGAATCGCATTACACACCATCCAAGACCTATCAGGGGGTGCTGAGTGGTAAGCCCATTCTCGCAGTCCTGCATGAGGAGAGTACAGCCGTTCAGGTGCTTCGACAAACGAGGGCCGGCATCGTGCTCG
>CANHUK010000017.1 GCA_947463755.1 Chitinophagaceae bacterium | reverse complement strand
TGCTGGGGTCCATCATGTTTTCGGCGCTGATCCTTTTTCTGTTCTTCCGATCCTTCAGCACCACCGTGCTGTCACTGGCTGTGGTGATCATCGGCGTGATCTGGAGCTTGGGCACCCTGCAGCTCTTTGGTTTCAAGATCACGCTCCTCTCGGCCCTGATCCCACCACTGATCGTGGTGATCGGGATACCGAACTGCATCTACTTCTTGAACAAGTACCACACCTCATACATCAACCGCACCGACCAACGCAAGGCCCTGGTGGAGATGGTTGGAAAAATGGGCATCGTTACGCTGTTCTGCAACATCGCGGCTGCGATCGGCTTCGGTGTTTTCGCCCTCACCAGCAGTGTCATCCTCAAGGAATTCGGAATTGTGGCGGGGATCAATATCATGGCCCTGTTCCTGATCTCGCTGATCGTCATTCCGGCCGTGCTCAGCTATCTGCCCATACCCAAGGAAAAACACACAAGATACCTGACCAATCCCTGGCTCACATCGATCCTGACAAAAATTGAAAAATGGGTATTCACTCACACCAGGTGGGTGTACGCCATTACCATCGCCCTGATCATCTTCTCCATTTCCGGCATGGTCAGACTACGTTCTGAAGGTTTTGTGGTCGATGACCTGCCTGCTGATGACCAGGTATTCACCGACCTTAAATTCTTTGAGACCCACTTCAAGGGTGTCATCCCCCTGGAGATTGTGGTAGATAGCCGCAAGCGGAACGGCTTGTCGGGCATGCGCGCCCTGACCGTTTTCGAACAGATCGATTCGCTGTCGAGATATATCACCCGGCGACCGGATATGGCCCGGCCGCTGTCACTGGCGGAAGGATTGAAATTTGCCAAACAGGGATTCTATGATGGTGACAGCAACAACTATGTGCTGCCCAATGCTTTTGATGGCGCCTTTGTGGGAGAGTACCTCCGGCCATCGAAGGGTAACGGGAATGCGGACAATGCCGGTTTTGATCGCATCATGAAGTCCTTCATCGACAGCAACCGACAGAAGACCCGGGTGTCTATCAACATGGCGGATGTCGGCAGCCGAAGATTACCGCTCATCCTCGATACACTCAGGACGCTGACCAACAGTCTCTTCGATACTTCAAAGTATTCGGTATCGTTTACGGGTACAAGTGTCACCTTCCTGGAAGGCAGCCGCTTCATCATCAATGGCCTGTGGGAAAGCATATTCTGGGCTTTCCTGCTGATCTCAGCCAGCATGCTATATCTGTTCCGATCTCTCAGGATCCTGGTATGCTCACTCATCCCCAACATCATCCCTCTGATCATGACGGCGGGCGTCATGGGTTGGATGAACATCCCGCTGAAGCCGTCCACCGTTCTGGTATTCAGCGTGGCCCTCGGCATAGCCATCGACGTGACCATACGTTTTTTGATCAACTATAAACAGGAACTTCCGCTGAGGAAGGGAAATGTCCGTGAGACGGTAATGCACACGATCCGTCAGACAGGCATCAGCATCATCTATACTTCCCTGGTATTGATCGCCGGATTCATCATCTTCGTTTTCAGTGGATTTGGTGGCACACAGGCGCTCGGATGGCTGACCTCTTTGACTTTATTAACTGCAACGGTAACCAATCTGGTACTCCTGCCTGTTCTGCTTATAGCTTTCGATAACACACCGCGATATCCGATCAATAAAGGATGAGGGCAGGGCAGTCATCAGTCTAACAAACTACCTCGTGACCGGGCGGATAAATAGAGCTGCTCAGCACGGAGTCATCTGCAATATTGAACCTCTTTACCAACAGATGTATTGACATTCAAAAAATATACACGCCATGTTCGGGTTGGCAGCGTTGCATTGAGCTTGATCTTACAAATTTTGTCCATTTGATAAATACAAAAGGGCCGTTCTGATCGAACGGCCCTTTTATTCAATAGAGCAGGTAATGATTACTTAACCATCTGGACCTGATATCCCGAATAGGTAACGGCACCGGCCGCATTCAGGAAGTCAAGGGTAATGGTGATCGTATTATCACAAGCTGAGAACGTATTGGGACGGCCCGGAGTGCTTCTGACCGAATAGGCATCACTGCCGAAGGTACGCTGCAGGGGAATGGTTGCCGTGGGGGCGAGAGGGTTCGTCCAGTCAAGGTTGACCGTCAGATCAGCCCAATCCCAATCATACACGTTCCTGATCCTGCCTGCGGCTGATGTTGCACCTGTTGATGCCAGACCGATCACCTGGGTGGTATACGGACCATAGGCCAGTCCACCGGTGTTGTTGTACTCGCGGGTCTTGGTGTAACTACCGGAGAGTGTTGTCAGGTTCACGTCACACAGCTTGCGCATGATGATCGTGTAGGTGTTGTTGTAATCGTTCTTCGGAACATCTCCACCACCAACGGTAACACGGAGCGTGTCAACCCTGCTGGCGAGGGGATAACCTGCGAAAATACCCGTAACCCGCAACGTATCCAGAGCCTTGCCGGCAGGGATGGTGATGGTGGCGGGTGCATTATACTGAACACCAGCCGCTGCTCCGGTATTGGAAGCATAGGTCAGGTTGATGGTCCTCGCTTTATCGGAAACCGTGGTGACACCAACAGGCAGGCTAAAGGGAACACCGGAAGCCCTTACATAATAAGTGCTCTGCAGCACAGAAGTGTTGAACTTGGCGGCAGATGCGGGTACCAGGTCGGTATCCACAGCCAGGTTATTTTTCTGGCAGGCCGTGAATCCGGCAACGACTGCCAGGGTTATGATGCTTAATGATAGTTGCTTCATGGTCTGATTATTTTATCCTTGGGAGTTATTCCGGGTTCTGGTCGGCCGGCGTCATGCTGGCGTTGTTATCCAGTTCACGCTGCGGGATACGCATCAGGAAACGGTTATCTGCCGGACCGGTGGTATACACGACCGGATTGAAATTGGGAGCACCATGGTTGCCCGCTCCTGTAGGACGATTGAGGCCGGTCTTCAGACGCTTGATGTCAAGCAGACCGAACCCTTCACCCCACAGTTCGATCCGGCGCTGGAGGAGGATCTCTGCGATCAGTGCGGCACCACTGCGCGTTCCTGCAGAGTAAGCAGGGAAACGAACCTTGACCATAGACTCAAGTACAGAGCGTGCGCCAGCATCATTACCCTGACGGGCCAGAGCTTCTGCTTCGATCAGGAACATTTCCGAGGCGCGCATGTAGAGGTAGTCGGCCTGCCAGCGGTTAGAAAGATCAGGAACCTGATGCTTCAATTGGCAATAGTCGGGAATGGTCGTGTTGCCGGTACCCGGGGCGCGGAAAACAGTCTTCCGGACATCACCTGTCGGGATCTGATCGTAGAGATCTTTCGTGATCTTCTTCTGCTGTCCCAGGGCGGCGTAGCCACCTACGTTGGGATCGATATGAGAGAAGAATGAGGCATAGATCGTGGCTTCAGCAGCCGGGATGATGGAGCCCCACATCCACTCCGGATTGGAGATGGATGAGAAAGCGCTGCGGGCAGTGTACTGAGCCGTGGTCATCAGCGGATAGCCGGCTTTGGCCAGATTGGCATACTTGGAGGCGTTGGCCCAGTCTTCTTGTACCAGGGCTACCCGGGCACGGAAACCACGGACAACACTGATGTCCATGTAATTCTTGGTCGTCCGGGTCTTGCCAGTCAGCAAAGTTTCGGCCTCGGTGAGATCAGCAATGATGCGGTTGTACACATCCTGAACCGTACCGCGAGCTTTGCCACCGGTGGTGTCTTTGGTGTAGATGGGAACACCCTTGGCGCTCTCATTACCCTTGTAGGTCTGCTGATACAGATTTGCCAGATTATAGTAACAATAAGCGCGGATGCCCAGGGCCTGGCCCTTGATGGACTCCTTTTGGGTGGAGGAAGCATTCTTCACACCATCGACGAAATTGTACAGCTTATTGGCCTGCTTGATCATGTCGTAGAAACGATACCAGGCGAAATCCGGCATCTGACCTGTTGTGGCCAAACCCCAGTTGGTGTACTGATAGGTCGTGTTGTACCAGCTATAGCCCTGGGTGTGTACCACCATATCATTACCCATCAGGTCGAGTGACAGGTCGATGGACTTCTGGCCATAGTCGGAGTGGCTGCCACCGCCGACGGCGAAGGTGAACATTTCTTTGTAAAGACCTTCCACCGTGGCATTCACCGCAGTGATGTCACTGAAGATTTGGGCTTCAGAAACGGCATCCGAGGGAACCGTCTCCAGATAGTCCTTCTTACATCCTCCGAGGGCCAGGAGACCCGCCAGCGATGCCGTGATCAGGATTCTTTTATTCATAATCGTCGTATTTGAGATTGATTTTTACTTTAAGCTCAGGTTAGCTCCGATGGTGAAGGTACGGAACGGAGTATAGGAAGCATCAGAAGTGCCACCGAAAGAACGCTGGGGATCCATTCCCCTCTTAGCCGTGAACAGATATGCGTTGTCCACGTTCACGAAGATCTGTGCACCCGTGAGGAAGAGGCGATCTGCCGTCAGGCGGGGCATCGTGTAGCTCAGGGTGATATTCTTGACGTTCAGATAAGAACCATCCATCAGGAAACGGGTAGAAGTACCATCCTGTCCGGCGATGGCATTCTGGAGGCGCGGAACCACGGTGACGTCACCGGGATTCTGCCAGCGCTTCTGGATGTCAGCATGCCAGTGGGTGCCAGGGCTTCCACGGTGCATGATACCGGCATAGTTGCCATCATAGAAACTGCCTCCGTAACCAAAGACCGTCAGGAAAGACAGGTCAAATTTACCCATGCGGAGAGAGTTCGTCAGACCACCGGAAAAATCCGGCAGTGAAGAACCGAAGAAGTAGAACGTGGCGTTGTTGTATACGTTGGTCAGTACACGCTCACCGGTCGGCTTGCCGTCGGTACCGAGTACGTCCTTGTAATACAACGCGTCACCGTTAGATGCATCCACACCGGCATACTCGCGCAGCCAGAAGTCAAAGATGCCGCGACCTTCCATCAGTTTCTTGGTACCGCTCACGATACCTTTTTCACGCTGATTCGGGGGGAGCTTGGTGATCTCGTTCTTGAATCTTGTCAGGTTGAGGTCGGCGCGCCAGCTGAAATTCTTGGTGTTGACCACCGTGTAACCCAACTGGAGTTCTATGCCGTAGTTACGCATGGAACCAATGTTCTGCCAAACAGAGCCGTAACCGGTTGAGATGGGCAGGGGCACATCGAACAACAGATTATCAGACTGCTTGTTGAACACCTCGATCGTACCCTGGAGACGACGCTTGAACATCTCGAAATCAACACCGATGTTGGCGGTCTTGTTCGTTTCCCACAACAGGTTTTCGTTGGCCGGACGGGAAGGGGGGATATAGGTTCCGTTGCCGCTGGCATAGTACCAGTTCACATAGGGATAGTAGAGACCAATGCTCTCGTTACCCTGCTCACCATAAGATGCCTTCAGCTTCAGTTCGTTCAACCAGGAAATGCCTTTCATGAACTTCATCTCCGTCAAACGTACACCGGCACCCACAGAATAGAACTGGCCCCAACGAACGGCATCCTGGAAACGAGAAGACCCATCCGTACGGAAGCTTCCGGAGAAAAGGTAGGTCTGATCGAAATCATAGTTCACATTCGCGAAGTAACTCTCGATGCGATGGTTGTCGGTTCCCGAAGTCGGGTTACCAAACGGACGGGTACCATTCGTGATCTCCGTCTGACCGGGGAAGGTAAATCCGGAAGAATTCGCAGACACGTAGCTGGTACGATAGAGGTAGTTCTCATGTCCGGCCAGGGCACGCACGTTGTGCTTGTCGAAAGAATGGTTCCAGGAAAGTACCTGGTTAGCAGTCAGCGACAGCGAACGGTTAAAGGACTTGGTAGAACGACCACCATCATTCAGGCCGGGCGTCGGAGCCGCGTCACCATATTGGTTGTTCTGATAGCTCGTGCTGTTGGAATTGTACAGGTTGACACCGATGGTGTTCTTGAAGGAGAAGTCCTTCAGGAATTTGATCTCACTGTAGGCGTTCATGTTGCCGTTCAGGATCACGCTGGAACGCTCGTCGAGGTCGAGGGAACCCAGGAGGTTGGAGCGACCTGCATAGGGACGGGTACCCATCTGCTCAGGTACACCCCAGTCAAGCATGGGCTTTCCGGTCACCGGATCCATCACGCGCTGACCATTGGTCGGGTTGTACTGATAGACCGGATAGATCGGGCCCATCTGACGGGAATAATAGAATGGGTTCGTTGTAGCTGTACCACCGGAAGGCACATCGTCGCGGTTGGCGACGGCACCATCCATGTTCACACCCACCGTCATCCACTCGGTAGCCGCTGCATCCAGGTTCAGGCGCATGTTGTATCGGCGATAACCGGAGAACTTAGCAATACCATCTTCATTCAGGTAACCGGCAGACAAGTAATAGTTGGTCTTGTCGGAGGCACCGGAGAGGTTGATGTTAACGTTCGTCCGGTTGGCATTGCGGAAGAGGTACTTCTCCCAGGGCTCATTCCAGAGCTGCTGGGCAGCGCCATTCAACTTGCCTGAAGCCGGATCGATCAGCTGTGCAGCCGGTACATTGTAGGCATTGTACACCAAACCATTGGGACTGGCCACCAGGTTGGAAGCACTCACCCCTGCAGCGGCAGGCGTCTGACCCTGTGCCAGGAAAGAATTGCGATAGGCTTCCCAGAAAAGTTCATAATACTGTTGTGTATTCACCCGGTCGTATTCGGGGATACCACGGGTCATCACACCCTGACGGATCGTCACATTCGTGGCAGCACGTCCTTTCTTGCCCTTCTTGGTCGTGATCATGATCACACCGTTGGCAGCGCGCGAACCATAGAGTGCGGCAGCAGCGGCATCCTTCAGTACGGTCACAGCTTCAATGTCTTCACTGGCGATCGCGGAGATGGAACCATCATAAGGAACACCATTCAGTACATAGAGTGGGCTGGAAGATGCGTTAACAGAACCCACGCCACGGATCAACACACTGGCACCCGTACCCGGAGCACCACCACCGTTTGTTGCGATGAGACCCGGTACCAGACCCTCAAGCGCGCGGGTCACGTTCGTAACCTGCTGCTTTTGAAGTGTGGCGGCGGTGATCGTGTTCTCAGACCCCGTGAACGCGGTCTTCTTTACCGTGCCATAGGGAACCGTGACCACCACAGCGTCGAAAGAAGAGACATTCGGTTCCATGGTCAGATTCACGACCGACTGTCCAGTCAACGCCACCTGGCGCTCAAGCATGTTCACCGAGGAGAAAACAAGCGTCTTGACGCCTGCAGGAACCGCCAGTGAAAAGAAACCCTCACTGTTCGTCTTAGTGGCAGCCTGCGTACCCTTGGCCTGCACGGTGATGTCCGAAAGCGGAGCACCGCCCGGATCCGTCACCTTGCCCGTAACGGTCCTTTGTGCCTGTGCACTCAGAACCATAAACGGTAGCACCAAGGCAAGAAATAATAATTTCTTCATGGAATGTAGTTTTAAAATTATCGGGGAAAATTAAGAAATATTTAGCATAAAGCACATTTAAGTGGCATTAATTGAAGAATGTCCATGAATTACGACTGTTTGTTTGATATTCATTAAACAATTAGGCGTGTTTTTCAGATTTTATTCACTAAAAGCATATAAGCTGTGAGAGGCAATTGTTTAACATCGCGGGTCGAAATGTTAAAAAACACCCCTTTCAACCATAAATAGGCTGAATTCAGCGAAGATTCGCTGCTTTGATGGCAAAAAAACCTTATTTAAGGAAGGAGGCCAGGGTGGCCTCCAGCTGAGCCCCCCGCAGGTTGCTGGCTACGATCTTGCCCTGAGGGTCAACCAGTACGTTGAACGGGATGCCCTCGATCTGATACAATGGTACGACCGCGCTCTCCCAGAACATCAGATCACTCACATGCGTCCAGGTCAGTTTATCATCGCTGATGGCCTGAAGCCAGGCATCACGATCACGGTCCAGTGATACACCCAGGATGGTGAAATTCCGGTCCTTATACTTCTGATAGGCTGCCACCACGTTCGGGTTTTCCGCACGGCAGGGACCGCACCAGCTGGCCCAGAAATCCACCAGAACATACCTGCCACGCAGATCACGCAAACTCACCTGTTTCCCCGATGGATCCGGCAGCGTGAAATCTGGGGCTTCCCCTCCGTTCTGGTTCTTCTTTTCCTGTGCCTGTAAATAGCTGAAGAACTGCCCGGTCAAACTGGTGACCTGTTCGTTGTCCGCGAAACGGCGGGCGAGGTTCAGCATCACCGGCTTCATCTTATCGACACTGATCTGATCCCGACCCATGCCAATGGCATACAGGGCGACTGTAGGACTCTTTGCCGTATCGGCATAGGACATGAGAAAATCCTCGAGCCTTCCGATTTCATCGTTATAAGCACGCTCGCTGGCTTGTTTGAGACTGTCAGAAGTTCCGGCAGGCATGGAGTCCATGCGGGTGCGTTGTTCAGACAATCTTCCGACCCGCTCGTTGAAGGTGGCCAGCAGTCCCCTGAGAGAATTGCTCGCCGCAGAATTGGTTTCGTAGGATGCAGGATCGGCCGCGTCCAGTGCTATGCGGAGATCCGAACGATCAGCCACCAGCAGCACATACTGTCCCGAATTTCCAACCCTGATCCGATAGAGATCATCCTTACCAAGTGCCACGCCGGTGAGCCTGAAGTCGGCGGTACCCTTCGCTGCGCGCACAGTATCCAATGTCTTGAGTTCAGAGGCTCCGGCTTCCACGAGATCCAAATACAGATCCTGCGCTGATGCGTTGTTCCTGATCTTTCCTTCAATGCCGACCATGCCATCCCCTCCATCACCGCAGGACATGAACATGACCAGGGAGATTATAAATAAAGCCGGACCTTGGATCTTGCCTGATATCATGATGTTTGGTTTAATTTCTGTTGAAGGATCTCCTGGGTTCTGCGTGGATCGGCCTTGCCGCGGGATCGTTTCTTAACCTCACCCATGAACAGGCCGATCAAACCTTTCTTGCCTTTACGGTATTCGGCCACTTTATCCGGCATCGACTCCAGGGCCTGGTCTACCCAGGCTTCTATCTCAGTCCCTCCTGCATCCTGAAGCAAACCTTCGCCTGATGCGATGACAGAAGGCATCCGTTCATCCCCTTCCAACAACCTGGGTAACAGTTGCTGCGACGCCGAGGAAAAGGAGATGCCGCCCGCGGCCACCAGCGACAGGAGGTCTTCCCATGCCGCGCGTGAGATCCGGATACCCGCCCACTCGAGGCCTCGCTCATTCAACAACGATCTTACCGGCCCCAATAGCCAGTTGGCAAAGGGCTTCGCCAGATCAGGAGAAGGCAGTCGCGACTGGAAATAGTCACAGAGCTCCTTCTCCTCACACAGCTGACGGGCATCGTAATCAGATAAGCCGAAATCACTTCGAAAACGCGCAGCCGTTAGTTCCGGAAGCTCCGGTAGGGAGGCAGCCAGCCGTTCCAGCCACTCCTCCGTGAAATGAAAGGGCGGAAGGTCTGGCTCCGGAAAATATCGGTAATCATCAGCATCCTCTTTGGTCCGGATCGCAAAAGTCGTTTCGTCGGATGCCTGGAAACTCCGGGTCTCCTGGCGTACGATACCGCCGTCATCCAGCACGGCGGCCAGACGTTCCACTTCGATCTCGATGGCCCGACGTACATGCCGGACCGAGTTGAGGTTCTTCACCTCGACCCGCGTCCCGAGGCGGGTGTCCCCATGAAGCCGCAATGAGATGTTCGCATCACAGCGCAGACTTCCCTCTTCCATGTTGCCGTCACAGACGCCGATCCACCTTACCAGTTTTCGGACCTCGGTCAAAAAGACAAAGGCCTCTTCGGCAGATCTGATGTCGGGTTCTGTGACGATCTCGATCAGCGGCGTGCCGGCTCGATTGTAATCGAGTAGGGTCTGCAGCGGATCCTGGTCATGTATGCTCTTGCCCGCATCCTCCTCCAGATGTATCCGCGTCAGTCGGATGTTCCTGGTCGATCCATCAGACAAACGGATACCTACCGTTCCACCGGAGCAGACAGGATCATGATGCTGGGATATCTGGTAGCCTTTGGGAAGGTCGGGGTAGAAATAGTTCTTGCGGGCGAAATAACTCCGCCGGGTGATGTCGGACCCGCAGGCAAGTCCCATCCGGACGGCATGTTCCAGTGCTTCCCTGTTCAGATAAGGAAGGGTACCGGGGTGTGCCAGCGTCAGCGGGCTCACCTGCGTGTTCGGATCGGCGCCGAAACGCGTGGAGTCTCCGCAGAACAGCTTACTGGAGGTCCTGAGCTGGGCATGTACCTCCAGCCCGATGACGACCTCGTATCTGGAATGCATCGATGACATGCAGCAAATGTACCCCTTGCCTCCGATAGATGGATTGACAGATGTCACATATAATATTGGACCAAGGGGTGTCAGGCGAGGAGGGCCCGAACACGAGCCGGCACCTCAGAAAGCCTGGACGGGTCCTGTCCACCCGCCGTGGCGAGGTTCTTCTGACCACCACCACCACCCCGGATCAGTGGCGCCACCACTTCTTTGATGATCCTGCCGGCATCAAGTGCGCGGGCAGCGACAACGGTGTCAGAGATGCCCACTGCCACATGCGGCTTGCCACCAATATTGGCCGTCAAGACCACCAGGTGGTCATTCAGGTTATTACGCAGATCAAAGCATAGGCGCTTCAGCGCATCAGCCTGAGATACCTGTACGGCAGCCCCGATGAAGGTAACCCCGCCGATGATCTCATCCTGCGTAAGCAGTTCGTTTCGGATGCCGACAAGAAGCCTTGACTCCAGATTTTCTGCGTGCCGGCGCAGTTGGGCGATCTCCTCCTGCAAGCCATTGACGGCCTTTACAATATCAGCCGGCTGCTTCAGCAACGCGCCCAATTCATTCAGCCTGTCCATGCGTTCAGACAAATGCCTGGCCGCAGCCACTCCGCAGAGCGCTTCCACGCGCCGTACCCCCGCAGCCACTGCCGTTTCCGCCGTGATGACGAAATATCCAAGTGATCCGGTCCGATCAGCATGAGTGCCCCCGCAGAGTTCTACGGAGAACTTAGGATCGATGGTGACGACCCTGACAATATCTGCATATTTCTCTCCAAACAACGCCATGGCCCCATGGGCGATGGCTTCTTCCTTCGGCATCTCGCGGATAACGACGGGTATGTTCTCCCTGATCTTTTCATTGACGATGGCCTCGACCTGCGCCAGCTCTGCGGCACTCATCCGGGCAAAATGCGAGAAATCGAACCTAAGTCCGTCCGGCTGTACCATCGACCCTTTCTGCGCCACATGTGTGCCAAGCACTTGCCGGAGGGCGGCGTGCAACAGGTGCGTCGCTGTGTGATGTGCGGCCACTTCGCGACGGCGCTCCGAGTCCACGAAGGCTTCTGCTTCCGTCGCCAGACCATCAGGCAATTCCGGCACCACATGGATCGTCAGTCCGTTCTCTTTCCGGGTATCTGTCACCTCCACACGCACATCCCCAAAGCGGATCCACCCCTGATCTCCCGTCTGTCCACCACTTTCTGCGTAGAAGGGCGTCCGGTCCAGGATGAGTTGATGGAAATCCCTCCCCTTTGCCCGCACCCTGCGATGCCGCAGCAGCCTGGCCGGCGACTGCAGCTGTTCGTATCCGACAAAGACCTGCCCTGCCGTAGCCTC
>CANHUK010000016.1 GCA_947463755.1 Chitinophagaceae bacterium | reverse complement strand
TCCTCAGCCAGATCTGGGGCGCCGATGTGATCGTCGGCGACCGCACCATCGACGTACACATCCGCAAAGTGCGCCAAAAACTGGGCATCGACTGCATCACCACCGTCAAGGGGGTCGGATACAAATTCGAACACTGATATCCTGATCCCTTTCCATGCGGAAATATTTGAAAATATCATCATATTTTCGTAAATTCCTCACTCACCGTATAGCCATCCTGCATGATCTCGACGAAGAACATGACCCCGCGGCAGATCGCCGTCTTCAACGCCATCGCCATTGCCATGGTGGCCTCTGCAGCTAACCTGCTGTTCAGTCGTGAGCCGTTGGATTCCGCCATCATTTTCGCAGGTCTGTTCATCATCACCTACACCCTGACACTGCTGTTCATCCAGCGATTCATCTTCCGGAAGATCAAGCTCATCTATAAGTTCATCCACCAGACCAAGGCAACCAAACGCGAAGAATTCTACTACAAGCACATCCTTCCGCAGAAAAGCATGGAAGAAGTCAGCGAGGATGTTGAGAAATGGGCGAAACAGCGACGCGAAGAAGTGGAGATCCTTCGCCAGAACGAGGCCTACCGGAAAGAATTCCTGCAGAACCTCTCCCATGAGTTCAAAACACCCGTCTTCGCCATCCAGGGATATGTGGATACCCTGCTACATGGTGCACTCGAAAATCCGTCGGTCAACCGGAAATTCCTGGAGCGTACAGCCAGGAACATCGATCGGCTGGTCAACCTGATCGGTGACCTCGACGAGATCTCACGACTCGAAAGCGGCGAACAGGTCCTCAATCCATCAACATTTGTGATCCAGGACCTGATCAGGGATGTCTATGAAACCCTGGCGATCAAAGCCAAGGACAAGGGCACAAGACTCCTGATGAAAAAAGGTTGTGAAGACCCGGTGAGTGTTTACGCCGACAAGGAAAAGATCCGTCAGGTGCTGACGAACCTGGTCGATAATGCCATCAAATACGGAAAACAGGATGGCATGGTGGAAGCCAGCGTGTATAATACTGACGACCGGAACATCCTGGTAGAATTGAGCGACGATGGCATCGGGATCGCGGAGGAACATCTCGCCAGGGTATTCGAGCGATTCTATCGCACCGACTATGGAAGAAGCCGAAACATCGGCGGAACGGGCCTGGGACTGGCCATCTGCAAGCATATCATCGAAGCCCACAGACACAGCATACATGTAAGAAGCAACCCCGAAGTCGGCTCCACCTTTGGCTTCACGATCAGTGCCCGGCCTGCCTGACCCGGATCATCCTCCGGGAAACAATGTCCGATGCTTTCGTCCGAACCATCCCAGTGACACGGCCATGGTTGCAAAACCAATGAGAGAGAATGACAAGACACCCCACGCGTAGTATTCAGACCAGGTGATATTGAACCGCATGGTCTCCTTCACGATCATCAGCGACACACTGCCCAGATAGCCAAAGGCATCGGTGATGTACATCAGAAAACCCACATTGGCTGCCATCCGGAAACTGGCGATCAGGCGCTCGAAAAAAATGCTGTTGAAAGGAATGTAGGCCATGTAAAGTCCAAGGCCGGTCAGCTGCATCCAGGCAGCACCCGACAACCTCCCGCTGAGAAAGAGCGCAGAAGCCACCCCACCTGTCAGGAAACCCGCAATGATGGCCCCATGCACCAAGCGGAATGCCAACATATTGCGCTTCACAAATACCAATGTACCCATCATCCCCAGCACAACGACCGAAGTGATCGTTTCGGTGCGGGTGAAGATGGCATAGTTATCTCCATACCCAAATTCTCGCCACATGTTGGCCATGTAATTATCCCGGATATCACGCAGGATCGTTAGGAAAATATAAGTGAAGGTCACCAGCATGATCCCCGTGCCAAGGGTTTTCATAAAGGCCTTCCGATCCGCCGGCTGCATCGGAACCCGCCGGGCCCGGGCCTGTTCATCAGCCGCGTCCGGCGGCGGGATCTGCTCCATCAGAAACAAAAAGATGGCCAGTGGCAGGGCAAAAACCGCCCCGGTCATGAAGGGCATCCATTTCTCAGAGACTCCATGCTCGATCATCAACCACTTGCCGACAGATCGACTGAAGCCACCGGCGAAGATAAAACTGACGGCCATTACGGAGCCGGCCAGATCGGTGGAACGTCGACCTTCGACATAGCTGAACACGACCCCCCATAAAAAACCAAGCATAAAGCCGTTGATGAAGAACCAGAGAAGTCCGAAGACATCAGGCGTAACGGCAAACAACAGCAGGCAGGCCCAGGAAATGCCGATCATCAATGCCACGGTCATCCACCGACCGGTTCTGCGCAGCGCGGAGATGAAGACGATGCCATAGAACTTACTGATCATGTATCCCACCACCTGGCTGATGATCAGCAGGGTCTGATAGGAAAAGACACCGATCCGGATACCGTCGAAGGTGGCGACCGTAAAGGTTTTCCGGTAGGAGAACACACAGGCATAGGTGAGAAAGGCGACCACGGAGGTGAACAAGGCATTGGCCACAGGCCTTGAACCAAGCCACATTGTGAGCGCCGATCGCCGTGTCTGTATTGATGGATCGTTCTGCAATCGTTCAGGTTATCCTGAAAGATAGCGCATCATCGGATGTCCACCAAGGCGGTCAGACTGATAGAGCGCCCCATGCCATTGATGCCGGATCCGTGGGTCCGATAATCTGTGTTGAAGAGGTTGTTCAGATAAGCGCGCAGCGTCACCCTGTTCAACTCCACCGATCCGTAGGCATGTAGGATATTGAAACCGGGCGTTCCGCCTTTCGGGATACGGTTATCGGCTTTGTCACCCGCCTCCAGCCGGCGCTGCACATTGGCATGATCGAAGATCAATCCGCCGAATACCTTATCCTTTCCATATTCCGCGCCGATCCGTGCCGTAAAAGGCGGCATCCTGCGGAGGGGTTCGTTGCGGGTGATGCTTTGCCCATAGGTCGTTGCTGCTGCCCCTGTGAAACGCAATCCATCCAAGGGTTCCACCCGTGTCTGCACCTCGAATCCCTGAATATAGCCCCGATCAACATTTTCTTTTCGATACACATCGTATCCGGAGATCACCTGCGATGTCTTGATGCGGGTGATCAGGTCGCGGAGATTCGTACGAAAGACTGATGCCTGCGCACTGAAACGGGGCTGTTGGATCTTCAGACCTGCTTCCATGTTGAAGGACTTTTCCGGACGCAGATCGAAAGCAGGTGCCTCATACCTGAAATCAACGATCCCCAGTGTTCCCATGTCATCGATGTTCGGGGCACGAAAGCCTTCGCTGGCCTGTGCGTACAAATGCCATCCGGGCGCTACCCGGTAATTCAAACCACCCTGATAAACCAGGGCACTGGGCTCAAGGTCGACCTTCCCCAACGTATTATCGGTTATACGTGACCGGTAGTAATTGTAACGAATGCCGGCTTCCATCCGAAGTGCGCCAAAGTCAAGATGATGTAAGCTGTATATCGCCGCATTGAGACAGGTTGCATCGTCCGGATATAGCCCGCGCAACCTGGTGATCGTTCCTACATCGAGGCGCTGATCCTCCCGCATGCTGTTTACTTGGTCGGCATAAACCTCGATACCGGAATTCGACGACCATCGCGAACTGAAGCGAAGGGCGAGGTCCATCGTGGCGGAACGGGTGAGCACCTTGTCCTCTTCGACCCGTAACACGCTGCTTCCGTTCCTGCGCGACTGCCGTCCTTCTTTCATATGCTGCCATGCACCTGTGAGGGTGAGCTTGCCGCTCAGGGAGGGCCACAGGGATTTCTCCAGTCGAACATATCCGAAACTGCGACCGATCGGGTCGGAATCATTCACCGCGAAATTTTCAAGCCGATACCGATGATAGACCGGCACACCCGACTGTTGCAGGTGCTGCAGGGAAAGGGTCATCCGCCAGCCTTTGCCAAGATCGGTGAGGGTTTTCAGATCGAATGAACGCTCGCCATATCCGCTGGGACGCTGGAATCCCGTGGAATCTCCTCCCAACAGATCGCCGAAATGCCGAAATGAAGCACCCGCCACCATGGCAAATCGTCGCCCCTCAAAGCGGATCTCCGGCCTGCCGGAATATTCGATGCCTGACGATGTCGCCCGACCGGTGAATCGTGCGCTCCACCGGGGCTGACTTGAAAAATCGAGCGTGGTCGTCAGAATATTGATAACCCCGGTCAGGGCATCACTCCCATAACTCACGGAACCACTGCCCTTCACAACTTCGATCCGATCCACGATATCCGGAGATACCAGGGTCATATACTGATTAGGTCCGTATCTGAAAACGGCATTGTTCAACCGGATACCATCCACCATAATGAGGGTTTGATTACCCGTCAGTCCACGAACGAACGGCGACCCACCGCCATGATTGGTCTTCTGGATGTGGATGCCTGCCATGCCCGTCAGTGCTTCCGGGATGGTACGGGACACCTGCCGCTGGATGTCGCGACGCGTGTACACCCCGACTGAATAAGGCAACGCAGATCCTGCCACTCGATCGCGAGTAGCGCTGACGACCACTTCGTCCATCAGACGGACAGTATCGGTGGTTGATACAGGTATCGAATCAACATCAGCATGATCAATTGCAGCTAACATCAGGGTAATGATGATCGAAAACATACTCCGAAAATAGGGATCAATGGGAAAAAAACGAATAAAATTGACCTACTACCCCAATGATTGCCTGATGTCGCGGGTAGCACGAATGATTTGCGGCACCGCCTGTTGTACTCCTCCAGGGATGATCTGCATCCTTTGGGATAATTCGATTGAAGGACCAATATCAACCGGCAACAATTCCCGAATGATCTGTCTGATGAAATCAGGACAAGAATTCACCCAATCGCTGAATTGATCATTCGGTTCAACTTTTTCAATGATAAGATTCCATGCCTTGTCAAGATCAAACCATTGTGAAGAGACCACGCCGATCATGGAAGCATCCAGTGCATTGGAGTATTGTTCGAAATGTCCTTCTACCGGAACCACCATGCAGCACTTACCCAGATAAACGGCTTCACATACCGTCTCAAAACCGGCGGTGGATACCAATACACGACAACCCTTCAGATATTGCAGAAAAAGCTGAGCATCCAATCCATGGACGGTCAGACCTGTTCCTGAAAGACCAGAGCCACCGGATCTTATGTGTAGACGTGATGTATCCGTAAAACAATGGATCTCGACCTCCGGATGTTCCACGCTCCATGATATGATGTCTTTCAGATATCCCGGATTTACCAGATATACAAGCATATAAGATTGCTGCTCGGGATGCATTTCAAGCAGTTCCGGACGAATGATCGGAGGTATGATCTGTAACTTTTTAATCCTGGATGAATCCATGGGATAAAGTGAAATGGCAAGCATACAATCAGCACCGAATGAGGTGAATCTGGTGTATTTTTTCAACAACCATCGTGAAAGAATATGCCCCTTCGGAAATCGAAATGACTCATGCAAAAAGGCATATTGATGAGCAATAGCGAGCAGTTTGCCTGGAAATGCATGGGTGAGTCGATATAAAGCCACCAGCGGTTCATAGCACTGGATTATAAGTACGGGACGATGGAACTGCACAAGCTTATGCAGGATCCTGAGGCTCCGAAAAAGGTCTGGGATCCGCCAAATTACTTGAGCCAAGGTTGCAGAAACACTGATCCCTCGATCACCACGTCGAACAAAAAACGGACTGTATACCTGCACTACGGGAACAGGTAATTGTTTTCTTAGAAATTCAGCCTGTGAACGCAAAGGGTTCCCACCCACGAGTACACAGCAAACCTCCCTTCCCTCAGATTTCAACAAATGATAAAGAGTAAGTGCCTGGGTCATGTGCCCACGTCCCTCACCCTGGACGGCAATTAGAATGGTTTTTCCGGACATTGTATTTAGAAGGAAGGGTTACTGACATCAAACGGCATGCTGGACAGGCATATTCAATAGTGCATCAAGAGTATCGGAATCATGCGATTCAGCGTGAAATAAAGGTGACCTGGTACTCTCCCAATCAGCGTAATAGAGGATCTTCCACTCTCCATCTGTTGTCTCAACCAATGCACTCAGCGTTTCAACCCAGTCACCACTGTTTAGATAATGCATGCCGTTGATATATTTATTAGCAGGTTGGTGGATATGCCCGCATATCACCCCATCACATCGCTCTGCACGGGCCACTCCACAAAGTTCAGATTCATAATCTGACATAAAGCTGACAGCCTTCTTGACCTTATGTTTGACGATCTGCGATAGAGAGTAGTACGGAAGGCCTCTTCTTCTTCTGAAACGATTGTAATGCCTATTCATCCAGAGGAGAAAAGTATAACCGGAGTCACCCAGCTTGGCGATCCACTTAAGTTTTGTGGTCACAGTATCGAAGATATCACCGTGAACAACAAAATATCGCTTACCGAAAGACTCATGCACATAGGTACGATCCAACGTAAAATTGCCAAGCTGCAAGGGTAATACCTCATCCAGGAAGTCATCATGATTACCCCGGAGATAGATCACTTTCGTATTCGTGGCGGAAAGCCATTTCATGAGTAATCTGAAGAACGAAGTATGTCGCTTCTTCCACTTCCCTGATTTTCGTAACTGCCAGCCATCAATGATATCTCCATTCAGGATGAGTGTATCGCAACTATTCTCCTTTAGGAATCTTACAACTTCCCGTACATGAGAATTTCGGATACCAAGGTGGATATCAGACAATACAATGGTTCGATAATGCTGATTCACATCAGAAGTTTACCGAAGTTCACCCTCCTGTGTGTCCGCTACATTAAGGAAATATGAAAGAATAATAAATTAAATATGAACAAATCGTTAAGGGTTACATTTTCAACGAGAGAAAGCGATCTCCGCCACCACCGGAAAATGATCCGAGGGAAACTTCCCGAAGTATGTATCTGTCAAAATGGCCCATGCACCGATCTTGAAATGCCGGGTAACAAAAATATGATCGATCACATCCTTACCCACCGCATCGGTGCGAAAGGCATTGAACGAACCATTGGGCGCATACACGGAAGTAGCCGTCAACCGGGCATCCTTCAGCCATCCGGAACCGGAAAGGATCTGATACCATTCAGACTCCGGACTCCCGTTCAGATCACCCATGAATACCACCGGACCGGCACCGGCGATATCCCGGATCTTTTGAAGGATCAGTTTACTGCTGCCGATACGCGCCTGCACGCCCCGATGATCGTAATGCGCATTGAAGACATGGAAGGTCTGCTGTGTACGACGATCTTTCAGCTTCACCCAGGTGCAGATGCGATGTAAGGTCGCATCCCATCCGGGACCCGGCTGATCAGGATTTTCCGACAACCAAAAATCACCTTTGTCCAGTAATTCAAAACGATCCATCCGGTAATAGATGGAAGAATGTTCTCCGGCGGTTTTTCCGTCATCGCGACCGCGTCCGTAAAAAGCAAACCCGGGCAATGATGCCGCCAGATCCTTCAACTGATGATGCAGGGCTTCCTGTACTCCGAATATCTCGAATCCATGATGTTCGATCAGGGCCGCCACGTGCACCTTCCGGTCCTTCCAGAGATTTCCGCTGTCTCCGGGATTATCATAGCGAATGTTATATGTCGCCATCCGGAATGTTTGCGCAGAGGATGATTCGTTGGCTATGATCGTGCAGGCAATGAAAGATAATATAAATAAAATGATACTACGTGTATGCATAAATGTTATAATTGACCGGTTTTTAATTACTTCGCTTTAAGAGCACAACATGTGTCGGAAAGTGATCACTGTAACCTCCCCGATAGATATTTCCATCCCAGGTGCGCATGGGGTATCCCTTATATTTACCGATGTGCTCGATCATGTAATCACGCGAAAAGATATTCGCACGATGAAAGAAATAGCCGGACTGATTTTTATCGAGCCATGGCTTTGAGATCAGGATCTGGTCGAAAAGCCCCCAGGCATCCTGATAAGCAAGCGTGCCAAATCCCTTGCGGTGCAGATCGAACCAGGGATTGAACAGATCACTTTTTCCCACCTCCGTTTGTTTCCCCGTTGCGCGCATGATATCCACAATGCTCTCGTTGAACGGATCATCATTGAGATCGCCCATGACCAGGATCTTGGCTTTAGGGTCCTGCTTCAAGACAACTTGATCGATATGCCGCCGGCAAACCGTGGCTGCTGCATTGCGCGCCGGAGCAGACCTTTCTTCGCCACCACTGCGACTGGGCCAGTGGTTTACATAAATATGAACGATCTCCCCATCCAAACGACCCTTCACATAAAGAATATCACGAGTATAACGTGCGTCCTTTGTACCCCCGGGGAGTTCCACGTAAAGCGACACGGTCGTATCAACCGTGAAATACTTCGGATTGTAAAACATGGCTACATCCACCCCACGCGCATCCTTCGAATCATAATGCACGATCTGATAGTTGCGCTTTCTGAGCAATGGGTGTGCCGCCAGGTCAACCAGGACGGCGCGGTTTTCGATCTCCGATACACCCAGGATCGCAGGGCCATCGGGACTCATGTCTGTACCCTGTTGCGAAATGACTGTCGCCAGCTTTCCCAACTTATCGTTATAGAGTTTTCCGTTGTAGTTCTTCGGGCCGGCCGGAGAAAATTCCTCGTCCAGCACCCCTTCCGTATCGATCGTATCAAAGAGATTCTCCAGATTGTAGAAACCGGCGATCACCACCCGGTAGGTCTGCGTCCCGGCAGCGGTCTGCCCCTGAGCCACCATCATGGCACATAAAATACAGCACAGAATACTTACAGCACGCACCATCATTTCATCCGTTTGTCCAAAGGTAAGTTCGGAACTTATTCACAGCATATGAACTTAATGCAGGATACAGATGGCCCACAGTTAATTTGGCAGACAGGTTGATTACCTTCGCGCCGAATCAGTAGACAAGCTATGATGAATCAACACAAAAAACTCCTCCTGACGCTCTTCCTGACGGGGATCGGCATCTGGACCTCGGCACAGACCAGCCGGACAGATACCCTGCCCGCGGTCGACAGCACGCTGGATGAGCTTCGGGACGGCATCCTGGATAACATCCCCGTGATCTCGATCGATGACAACGACATGGGGGATGGCGCCGCACCCAATGTTTCCTCCGTACTGACGGCGGGACGGGATCCCTTCTTCTCCGCCGCAGCCTTCAATTTCAGCGCCGTCCGTTTCCGGGTGAGGGGCTACGACCAGGACCTCTTCGGTACCTGGCTGAACGGCATCCCGATGGAGAACCTCGACAACGGCTTCACCCCCTTCGGACTCTGGGGCGGGCTCAACGATGTGCTCCGCAACCGCGACCTGTCGATTGGACTCCGGCCCAACACCTTCGCCTTCGGAGACATCGGCACCAATACCTATATCGATGCTCGTGCCAGCAAACAACGGGCACAAACCAGCATCGGATACGCATATTCGAACCGTAACTACCGCCACCGGGCCATGGTCACCCATTCCACCGGCCTCAATAAAAAAGGTTGGGCCTTCTCGCTGAGTGGCAGCAGACGTTATGCCGAAGAAGGCTACGTACCCGGCACTTACTATGACGGATATAGTTTCTTCGCCGGGGTGGATAAGCTCATCAAACAGAAACACCTGCTTTCCCTCATCGTCTTTGGCGCACCCACCGAGAACGGTCGCCAGGGCCCTTCGGTCCAGGAGATGATGGATCTCGCCGGCACCAATTACTACAACCCATCATGGGGATTTCAGAACGGAAAAGTGCGCAATGCCAGCGTGGGCAGGACCAATCAACCTTATGCCATCTTCACCCACGACTGGAAGATCGATAACCGCACAAGCCTGGTAACTGCGTTTGGATACTCCACGGGTTACCGGAGCACAACGGCCCTCGACTGGTACAATGCCCGCGATCCGCGCCCCGACTATTACCGATACCTGCCGAGTTACTATGCATCCACAGATCCCTATCAGGCCAACCTGATGCGCGACCGGATGCAGCAGGATATCAACCTACGTCAGGTCAACTGGGATTACCTCTACACCGCCAATCGCGGGAACCGCGAAACCATCCAAAATGCCGATGGCATCCCGGGAAATAATGTGAGCGGACTTCGTTCGAGATATATCGTGGAAGAACGGGTGATCGGCTCCAACCGATTCAACTTCAACACGGTACTGAACAAGAATGTCAACGAGCATTTCGATCTGACGGCAGGACTCAATCACCTGCAGATGCGCAACCATTATTACAAGCGCGTGGATGATCTGCTGGGCGGAGACTTTTATGTCAACCTCAACCAGTTCGCTGAGCGGGATTTCCCGAACAACCCTGCCGCCAACCAGTTCGACGCGGATCGGCCCAACCGGATCCTCCGACAGGGCGACCGCTTCGGATATGATTACGATATGCAGGTGCAACGCTCAGCTGCCTGGGTGCAGGGCGTGTTCAAATTCCGCAGGATCGACTACTTCCTGTCTGCAGAAGGCTCACAGACATCCTTCTTCCGGGAAGGCAATGTACGTACCGGCATCTATCCAAACAACTCCCTGGGCAAGTCGGCGGTGAACCGATTCACCAACTATGCGGTCAAGTCCGGACTTACCTTCAAGATCGACGGCCGGAACTATATCTATGCAAATGCCGCGATGCTCACCAAAGCGCCATACTTCGAGAATATCTACATCGCGCCGCGCACCCGCGACTTCCAGCAGCAGAGCCCACGTTCAACGACCGTGCGGAGCGCCGAAGCCGGATATGTGCTGAACGCACCCAAGGTGAAGGTCAGACTGACCGGGTACGTTACCAAGATGGAGGATGATTACAATGTACTGTCCTTCTATCACGACGACTACCGCAACTTCGTCAATTATGCCCTCAGCAATATCGACCGGCTGCATTTCGGTGGAGAGCTCGGCACAGAAGTAAAGGTTACTTCCTCCCTAAGCGTGAACGCCGCAGCAGCCGTCGGCAGATATTATTATACCAGCCGGCAGGAAGCGGTGATCACCCTCGATAACAGCAACACCCTGCTGGGTAATGAAACCATCTACTCGCAGAACTTTCGGGTACCGGCTACGCCGCAGGAAGCCTTCAGCATGGGTCTCAACTACCGCTCACCCAAATTCTGGTATGTGAGCCTGACGGGTAACTATTTCCGGCAGATGTGGCTGGACTTCAACCCGATCCGACGCACTTCCAATGCGGTGGACGGACTGGAGTATAAGGGAGAAACCTTCAACGCCATCATCGACCAGACCTCCTGGGATCCGCAATACACGGTAGATCTTTTTGCCGGTTACTCCTGGAAACTGCCGAAAAAACTGGAGATCGATCACAAGTCCACCTTCCTGGTATTCAATCTCGGCGTGAACAACCTGCTCGACAACCGCAACATCATCACGGGTGGTTTCGAACAGCTCAGGTTTGATTTCGCAGATAAGAACCCCGGCAAATTTCCGCCGCGTATTTTCTACGGCTACGGCCTCAACATGTTCGCCAGCGCCACCCTCAGATTTTGATCAACGACAGACACCCGAAAAATAAAAGATATGAGCAAGCACATTCAATACTTCACACGGCTGATGATGCCGGCCGCCATCATCCTCCTGTTCGGAGGCTGTAAGAAAGATTTCGATGCACCGCCCGCCCCCACAGATCCGAATATAACGGTGACGCATACCCTAAAACAGCTGAAGGCACTGCATGTG
>CANHUK010000015.1 GCA_947463755.1 Chitinophagaceae bacterium | reverse complement strand
TCGTAAGGGTGAATTTTGTTGTTATTGAACAGATATAAAAAAGACAGGACCGGCATCTGCCAGTCCTGATCCTCAAACCATCCGAGTTTGTATCTTGTCCCTGTGGGGAATCTTTCGTGTTATTTCGCGGGGTTCGTATCCTTCCGCTATCGTGATGTAAAAGTAGCGGGGATTTTACGTAAGTGGAAATCGTACATCGACGCATGCGGGCCGTTCGTCGAAACACGATCGAAAGGTCCTTTCTAATGATATAAAAGATCACACTTAAGTTTGGAAAGCCTTATCAGGACTGGATCTCAGGATATGTATAAAAAAAGACAGGACCGGCATCTGCCAGTCCTGATCCTCAAACCATCCGAGTTTGTATCTTGTCCCTGTGTGGGGAATCTTTCGTGTTTTTTTGCGGGGTTCGTATCCTTCCGCTATCGTGATGTAAAAGTAGCGGGGATTTTACGTAAGTAAAAATCGTACATCGACGTATTTGGACCGATCATCGAAACCGAAGACCCATTGAACGGCAGGTTTTCTCTCGGATCGACCGGGAACCTGTAAAAAGGCATACGATTGCGTAAAAACAGCCCGCTACTTTTGCTGCTCCCATGATAATTGCGTAAAATGCAGGCGATTTTCCAGACCCCAGACACCCAACCTCTCAATTCAGCAGAAAATGGCTAGGAAAGAAGAAGTCTTGCAGGACGTGGTCATCAAATTCGCCGGAGATTCGGGCGACGGTATGCAGTTGACCGGTAGTCAGTTCACCAACAATACCGCCATGATGGGCATCGACCTGGCAACCTTCCCGGACTTCCCGGCGGAGATCAGGGCCCCACAGGGTACCCTGCCCGGCGTGAGCGGCTTCCAGCTTCGGTTCTCCAGCAAGCCCGTTTTCACCCCCGGTGACGAGTGCGACGTATTGGTCGCCATGAACGCTGCCGCCCTGAAGTCCAACCTCAAATCCCTCAAGAAAGGCGGCCGGATCATCGCCAATACCGACGGTTTCGACGCCAAGAACCTCCGCCTTGCCAACTATCCCGATGGCGTGAACCCCCTGGAGGATGAAAGCCTGGCCAACTACCAGGTCACCCGCATGGATGTCACCAAGATGACCCGCGAGGCCTTGAAGGACATCACGCTGGGTACCAAGGAGAAGGACCGCGCCAAGAACATGTTCGTCCTCGGGTTCCTCTACTGGATGTACAACCGCGACATGGACAGCACGCTCAACTTCCTCAAGGAGAAATTCGGCCGGAAGGATGAGATCCTGAATAGTAACATCAAGGCCCTGCAGGCCGGATATAATTTCGGGGATACCACCGAAACCTTCACCACACGCTACAAGGTGGAGCGAGCGAAGATGGAGCCCGGCACCTATCGTTCAATCATGGGAAATCAGGCGGTCTCCTTCGGACTGATCGCAGCATCACAGAAGAGCGGCCTCCCGCTGTTCCTTGGGTCCTATCCGATCACGCCCGCATCCGATATCCTGCACGACCTCAGCAAATACAAGAGCTTCGGCGTCCGTACCTTCCAGGCCGAAGACGAGATCGCCGGTATTTCCTCTGCCATCGGCGCGAGCTATGGTGGCTCCCTGGCCATCACCACTACCTCTGGTCCGGGCATCGCCCTCAAGGGTGAAGCCATGGGCCTGGCTGTAATGCTGGAGATCCCGCTGCTGATCATCAACGTACAACGAGGAGGACCTTCCACAGGCCTCCCCACCAAAACGGAGCAGAGCGACCTGATGCAGGCCTATTACGGCCGCAACGGTGAGTGCCCCATGCCCATCGTTTCTGCCTCGACACCGAGCGATTGCTTTGAAGCCGTGTACGAAGCCGCCCGGATCGCCCTGCAGCATATGACCCCGGTCATGTTCCTCAGCGACGGTTATATCGCCAATGGCGCCGAACCCTGGAAATTTCCCAAGTCAGAGGACCTGCCCCCCATCGAAGTCAAATTCAAGACCGGCCTGGATGAAGGTGAAACGAAACTCAAACCCTATCTGCGGGATGAGAAACTCGTACGTCCATGGGCCATCCCCGGTACGCCCGGCCTGGAACACAGGATCGGCGGTCTGGAGAAGCAAGACATCACCGGCAATGTCAGCTATGATCCGGACAATCACGAGCACATGGTGAAGACCCGCGAAGAGAAGGTCAACCGGATCGCGGATCATATTCCCTTGCAGAAACTCGACAGCGGTGAAGCCACCGGCAAGTTGCTGGTGCTGGGATGGGGATCAACCTACGGTGCCATCAAGAGTGCCTGTGCCGAATTGCAAATGGAAGGTCATTCGGTATCACATGCTCACCTCCGCTACATCCGCCCCTTCCCCCGTAACCTCGGTGAGATCCTGAAAGGTTTCGATAAGGTATTGGTACCGGAGATCAACAACGGACAACTCATCCGCATTGTGCGCGACCAGTTCTTCGTGGATGCCATCCCGTACAACAAGATCAAGGGTGTGCCCATCACCAAGACAGAACTCGTAGCTGAGCTCCGGAAGCATCTCTGATCCGGACATGTAAATAAATATAAAGCCCCTCATCTGTTCCGGATGAGGGGCTTTATATTTATTTACGGGGCCGTTCACCAACGCAACAGTGCACTGGCCCAGGTGAACCCGCTGCCAAAGGCCGCCAGGCATACCAGGTCGCCCGGTTTGACCCTCCCTTCCTGCCAGGCCTCGCATAGGGCGATGGGCACAGAAGCCGCCGTGGTATTGCCATAGCGCTGGATGTTGTTGTACACCTGATGGTCGCCCAGTCCCAGCTTTTGTTGGACAAACTGCGCGATCCGCAGGTTCGCCTGATGGGGGATGAGCATGTTGATATCTGCAGGCCCAAGGTTATTCGCTTGTAGCGCTTCCATGATCACTTCCGGGAATTTGATGACAGCCTTCTTAAAAACGGCGGGTCCGTCCATGTAGGGATAGATCTGTCCGTTGTCGATCATCGCGTGGCTGAAGAACATCTGTCCGATCTCCGCGTCATCGAAATCTGCATATTTTTCTTCCTTCCAGTGGTTCGCATGGGTGCCGGGATTGTACATGGCCAGGATCTCGGCACTGTCACCGTCGCTGTGCAGGTGGGTGCTCAGGATTCCGCGCCCCTCTTCCGTCGAAGGTTGCAGTACGACCGCACCCGCGCCATCACCAAAGATCACGCTGACATTGCGTCCGCGGGTGGTGAAATCGAGCCCGAAGGAATGCTTCTCACTGCCTACGACCAGGATGTTTTTGTAGGTGCCCGTCCGAATGAACTGATCAGCTACTGAGAGGGCATAGACAAATCCGCTACACTGGTTGCGGACGTCCAGCGCACCGATCTCGCGCATCTTCATGGCCCGCTGGAGGAGGACACCGCAGCCGGGAAAATAGTAGTCGGGACTCAGCGTTGCAAACACGATGAAATCGATGTCCTGCGGTGTGATCCCGGCGCGTTCGATGGCGATGCGGGAGGCTTCGACCGCCATGGTGGTGGTGGTCTCCTGCGTTCGATGTGCATAGCGACGTTCCTGGATGCCGGTGCGTTCCTGGATCCAGGCATCGCTGGTATCCATGTATTTCAGGAGATCCTGGTTGGTGACGACCTGTTCTGGAACATACATTCCGATGCCTGCGATGACGGATCTGATCATAATGGCTTGCTTTGGCGGACAAATTACCAAAAAAAGCCGTCAGCCATCTGTGAAAAATGCAATCTGCGGAGGATCAGGGAACCTGAACCGGCTGCAGCTTCAACACTTCGATGGCAAATCGGTCCGTCTCCGATTGCACGCGTGGAATATCCCCTGAAATTACCCAGGAGGCGATCACATGGTTGCCCGCCGTCGGGATCGGTGTGGCGCGCTTCAAAGCCGCCGGCGTACCCAGCGTTTCGAACATTTCACGCATCGCGGATACCTTTACGACGCTGTCCTGGTGTACTTCATCCTTGAAATAGTAGAGCAGCAGGGTGGGTTGTTTGACCCGGGCAAAGTTTTCTGCTGTCATCGTGGTTTCCACCATCTCCTGCAGGTTTACGACAGCCTCCAGCCGGTATTTCGAACTCCAGTACTTGCGATAGTTCTCCGTTTGGTTTTTCGTCAGGATATACTTCGAGCCGATGACCTGTCGCGCGATCTGCAGTCCCCAGGGATCGTTGAGCAGCGGTGCGCTCGGGTCGAAGATCTCGATGTTCGGGGAATAGAGGATCAATGCATGGATCTTGTCGGGGTAGGCGGCCGCAAGTTGCAAGGCGTTGGTGCCACCGGTGGATGTGCCCATCAGGATGACCTTTTCGCCGATCTGCATACCTACGGCCAGTGCTTCCTTGACGGAGTTCCAGTATTTATCGGCTGTCAGTCCGACCAGGGCATCGCTCGTATCGATGCCGTGCTCTGCCAGCCTTGCGAGGTACAGGTTGCAGCCGAAGGTTCTGGCGAACTGTTCATGTACCGGATCTCCTTCCTCCTGCGAGGCTGAGAAACCGTGCAGGTAAACGACGGCGTACGGGGTCTTCCGATGGAGGGAGTCGAACCATACGATGCGAGCCTGATTATCGGGCTTCACCTTTCGCAGGGCTTCCGTCCCTGCGATCCGGGCTTCCAGTGCCCCGGGATCGGAAGGCAGCTCCGGGAGCCGGGGATCGTAGACCGGAGGCTCGGGTTTGGGGCCCAGGACATAGATGACGGACAACGATCCGAGGATGATGACGAAGATCCAGGCCAGCCTTTTCATGGAAGTCTTTTTCCAAATGTAAGGAACTGTTGCGGTCGGGGGGCATTCCACCTTGCACCGGGTACCAATCTATAAAGATGAGGGAAAACATAAAGGGGTTGCACGGTCGTCCGCATATCCAGGCCTGTTAAATTGGTACCTTCGCAACGAAACACGAACCATGCAAAAGCTCTTTCCGGTCAGGAAATTCATACAACTCTTTTTTCAGGGACTGATCATCCTTGCACCCATCGCTATTACGGCCTGGGCGGTCATCTCCCTCTTCAACTTCATCGACGGCATCCTGCCGAACCTCCTTCGGATCTTGTTCCCTACCACTCCGGGTATCGAAGAGGTCTACCAACGCCGGTTTCCGGGCCTTGGCTTTGTGCTGGTCATCCTGGTGGTGATGGCGGTCGGATATATCTCGTCCACTTTTATCGTCTCCCGGCTGGTTCAGATGTTTGACAATATCCTGGAGCGTACGCCCGGTGTAAAGATCATCTACACAACGGTCAAGGATTTTCTGGAAGCATTTGCCGGTAACAAACGCAAATTCGATCGGGCCGTGCTGGTCAGTATCGAGGCGCCCGATGTGTACCGCATCGGTTTCATCACGCATGAGGAACTCTCGGAGTTCGGCCTGCATGAACATATCGCCGTGTATGTCCCGCATTCCTACGCCTTTTCAGGGGTGCTGTACCTGGTGAAACGGGAGCGCGTGAAGGTGCTTTCCGATGTTCCTTCTTCGGACGCCATGAAATTCGTGGTCTCCGGCGGCGTCACGGAGATCGATGACGAGGATCATTCAAGTGGTGGGGATCCGTCGTCGAATGATGGTTCCTCGCGAGGTTGAAGTGGGGTATTGGTCTGTATAAGCTCCTTTGCGGCTTCTTTACTTCGCGGTCAGCGCTTTAACACGGAGGGCAACCACCAAACAAAGTGGTTGATTTCATCTGGATCGGGCGAGAAAGATACCATCCGTGTTCTGTGATCATACCTTTCAACCGCCTGTCCTTCATGGTAGTATTGCGGTATGACGATCAGTCCCTTTTTTATCCGCATTTCCCTCTTACTTGCTTGTTCGGTGATGACCATGGGTCCCGCCTGGTGCTGGGGATTTTATGCCCACCGGATGATCAATTATCACGCGGTCTTTCTCCTTCCACCGGCAATGATCGGATTCTATAAGCGCCATATCTCGTATCTGGAGGATCACGCGGTAGACCCTGACAAGCGCAGGTATGCCCTGAAGGAGGAGGCGCCCCGGCATTACATCGATATGGACAGCTATGTGATCCCACACCGTGATTCCATGCCCAAACGCTGGGAACATGCTGTGGAACGCTTCGGCATCGACAGTTTGCATCGGCACGGCATCGCCCCATGGTGGATAGAGCGCATGCGGCTGCGTCTGACCCGCGCCTTCAGGGAGCGGAATGCTGCGCAGATCCTGAAGATCTCTGCAGATATCGGGCACTACATATCGGATGCCCATGTGCCCCTGCATGCCAGCCGGAACCACAACGGACAGCTGACGGGTCAGCATGGCATTCACGGCTTTTGGGAGAGCCGCATTCCGGAGCGTTTTGCTGAATCGACCTTTGATTTTGTCATCGGCCGGGCCGCCTATCTGGAACGACCCACAGACTTCATATGGGCCAGGGTATGGGAGAGTGCGGCAGCAGCGGATACCGTGCTGCGTATGGAGCGCCGGCTCTCTGAGCAGTATCCCGCCGATGCGCGATTCGCCTTCGAGCAGCGGAATGGTGTCGTTGTGCGACAGTATTCGAGCGGCTATACCGCGCGTTACCATCATCTCCTGCAGGGCATGGTGGAACGACGCATGCGGGCCTCCATCTTTGCCGTTGCTTCTTACTGGTACACGGCATGGGTAGATGCGGGACAGCCCTCGTTGGATGTCCTGTCCGGCAAGACGTTCACTGCGGCTGACAGCACAGCCTGGGATGCGCTGGATATGCGATGGCGGACCGATGCAGCACTGGGCAGGATATGCGATTGATTTTAATGAGTTAATTTCGTGGCCATCTTTATAGCATGGTTCACAATTTCAATGCAGGCCCGAGCATTCTTCCCGCAACCGTCTTCGAACAGGCGGCAGCGGCCATCCACGATTTCAACGGCACCGGACTCTCCATCCTCGAAACCGGCCATCGCACTCCGGTCTTCGAGGCTGTGATGCAGGAGGCGCTGGATCTGTCGAAGGAACTCATGCATCTGTCCGATAGCAAGGAAGTCATGTTTCTGCATGGAGGAGCCACCACCCAGTTTTTTCAGGTGCCCATGAACTTCCTGCCCGACAATGGGAAGGCCGTTTATCTCGACGGCGGTACCTGGGGCAGCAAGGCTGCAGGGGAAGCCCGCCTCTATGGGGATGCGAATGTCATCGCCAGTTCCAAGGATCGCAACTATACCTACATACCCAAGGGATACCAGATCCCGCCGGATGCCGCTTATTTCCACCTGACCACCAACAACACCGTGGAAGGTACCCAGATGTGGGAGTTTCCGGATACCAATGTACCGGTCGTGGCGGATATGAGCAGCGACATCCTCAGCCGGCAGATGGATTTCAACCGGTTCGACTTCATCTATGCCGGTGCTCAGAAGAACATCGGTGCAGCGGGCGTTTGCATGGTCGTCATCGATAAGGATTTGCTGGGCCGTACCTGCCGGAAGGTACCCGGCATGATGGATTACCGCAAGCACATTGAAAACGGATCGATGCTCAATACTCCGCCGGTCTTTGCGGTGTATGTCTGCCTGCTCACCCTTCGGTGGCTGAAGGAACTCGGAGGTGTCGCCGCCATCGAGGCATTGAACCGGCAGAAGGCGACCCTTCTTTACGAAACCCTGGATGCGCTGCCCGTCTTCATACCTACGGTCGATCCGGCAGACAGAAGTCATATGAACGCTGTCTTCGTCATGGAGGACCCCGCCCTGGAAAAGGAATTTCTCCAACTATGCAAGGCCGAGGGCATGGTCGGGATCAAGGGACACCGTAGTGTCGGCGGGTTCAGGGTCTCGATGTACAATGCCCTGCCGTTGGACAGCGTTCGAACCCTTACCGATCTGATGAAGCATTTCGCCCAAAAACACTGATCTAAATCAACGCCTTTTCGACCCCATCCAACAACCATCTACCACATGTGTGATATCTCTCCCTTTCGGGCACTCAGACCCGTTCCGACCTTTGCAGAAAAGGTGGCCGCTCCGCCCTATGACGTGCTCAATAGCGAGGAGGCCCGTGCACAGGCATCCGGAAACCCGTATTCCTTTTTGCATGTGACGAAGCCAGAGATCGATCTGCCGACCAATGTTCACGCCTATTCGAAGATCGTCTATGAAAAGGCGGGCGAGAATATCCGGGCAATGCAAGACCAGGGTGTGCTGATGCGGGAAGAAGAGCCATGCTACTACATATATCGCCTGACCATGGATGGCCGCATGCAGACGGGCCTGGTTTGCGTATCGTCTGTGGATGACTACGAACAGGGGGTCATCAAAAAACACGAGTTCACTCGCCCCGAAAAGGAGCAGGATCGCATTAATCACATCGCGATATCCGGTGCGCAAACCGGCAATGTTTTCCTGGCCTATCCACAGGTGGCTGATATGGATGTACTGGTTGATGCATGGATGGCGGCCCACGCCCCTGTGTATGACTTTACCGCGGCAGACGGCATCGGGCACGCCATATGGATCGTGAATGAACCGGAGGCTGTCAATCGCATCACCACGATCTTTCAGGAGCAGGTGCCCTTCACCTATATCGCCGACGGACATCACCGCGCCGCCAGTGCTGCCAAGGTCAGGGCTGCGCTGCCGGAAGCAGATAGAAGTGGCGCTTCCCATTTTCTTACGACATTGTTTCCGGCCGACCAGCTCCGGATCATGGACTACAACCGCGTGGTGATCGACCTGAACGGATATGATCAAACCTCATTCCTCTCAGCGTTGGAGGCAGACTTTCACGTCCGTGTTCAGCCCGGAGCCGTGAAACCAGCGCAGCTTCACCAGTTTGGCATGTACCTTGCAGGAAAATGGTACCTGCTCGAATCCCGGGAAGGAACCTATACTACTGACCCGATCGGCATCCTGGACGTGAGCATCCTGTCAGATAACGTACTGGATAAGCTGCTGGGCATCAAGGATCAGCGTACAGACAAGCGCATCGATTTTGTTGGTGGTATCCGCGGATTGGGAGAACTGGAACGTCGGGTGGATAGTGGCGAGATGGCCGTGGCCTTCGCCCTGCATCCCGTGACGATCCAACAGTTGTTCGACATCGCCGACAGCGGAAATGTCATGCCGCCCAAAAGCACCTGGTTCGAACCGAAACTACGCGACGGACTGCTGACCCACCTCATCAGAGAATGAACATACTTACATCAATACACCGAAGCATGCCGGCGTTCCGGCAATCCATACGCACCTTCCTTTCGAAGGGCCTTTTCCTGATCCTGTGGTGTCTGGGGGGAGCCGCCGTCTCCGCACAGCAGACAGCCTCGCAGTTGCGGGAAACGGCCATGGCCTATCAGCGTCAGGGCGACTATGCCAATGCCGTCATCGTGTTGAATCGCGCCATTGAACAGGCACCGGGAAGCATGGAGCTACAGACGGATCTGGCCTATGTCTATTATCTGCAGCGTGATTTCGGCAAGGCCATCGACGTGGTCAAGCCGCTGACCGAACGAGACGATGCCGAGATACGTACCTTCCAGATCGCAGGCAATGTCTATCGCGCCATCGCGGAGATCAATACCTGTGAAAGGATGTACCGGAGGGCCCTTAAAAAATACCCTGACAGTGGTCCGCTCAACGCTGAATATGGAGAGATGCTGCTGTCCAGAAAGGATGGTGCCGCCGCTGTCGCCCAGTGGGAGAAGGGTATCCAGCTCGATCCGTCCTTCCCCGCCAACTATTATCACGCGGCCCGCTATTATTTCTCCAACGGAGAGATGCTCCGTAGCCTGATCTATGGAGAGATCTTCCTGAATATGGACACCTACTCCGGAAGAGCTGCCGAGGTCAAGGAACTCTTGCTCGAGGCCTACAAGAACTTCTATGCCAACCCGACCGGTCCCCGACTCACGAATCTGCGCAAGCGGACACCTTTCGAGGAGGCCTACAAGTCGGCTCTCCTGGCACAGGCACCCATCGCCTCCATGGGCATTGATGTAAATCGGCTCATCATGATCCGGACAAGGTTTGTGCTGGAGTGGTTCAATGTCGCGGGTGTCACTTATCCTCATCGCCTGATCGAACAACAGCGACAGCTGCTGCGTGAAGGACTATTCGAAGCCTACAACCAGTGGCTCTTCGGTGCCGTCAGCAATGCGGTAGAATACCAGATGTGGGCGGGTACGCATTCGGAGGATATCGCGGCCTTCTCCCGCTTCCAGCAGAACCGGGTATTCCGGATGCCGGCGGGTCAGTATTACGGTGCCGTGGAATGATATGCTTATCATAACGGTTACGCACACACGAAAATATAGTTGATACAAATATGAAGGGCGATGGTATCCATACCATCGCCCTTCATATTAAACGAGCTGTAAAGTACTTAAGCGTAGATCCGCTCAATGGCATCCCGGTATTTCTCCATGATGACCTTGCGTTTGAGCTTGAGTGTCGGGGTGAGTTCACCGCCATCGATGTTCCATTCCGTATTCAGGAGTTCGAACTTTTTTATCTGTTCAACGTGGTTGAACTGCTGGTTGTAGTTTTCAACCGTTTGTTTAAATAGTTCGATGACGCGGGGGTTGCTGAGCATCTCCTCATTGGTTTGCACGGTGATGCCGTTCTTCGTGCACCATTCCTTAAGGTTCGGGAAGGAAGGTACGATCAGGGCTCCGGCGAATTTTCGTTCCGCACCAACGACCATCATCTGTTCGATGTAGGGAGATTCCTTCATCTTATTCTCGATGGGTTGGGGAGCTACATACTTTCCGCCGCTGGTCTTGAAGATCTCCTTCTTCCGGTCGGTGATCTTCAGGAATTTATTGTCCACCCACACGCCGATATCTCCGGTGTGGAACCATCCGTCCTGGTCGATGCATTCGGCCGTGAGGTCCGGGCGTTTGTAATAACCCATCATCACGTTCTCCCCCCGGCAGCAGATCTCTCCGTCTTCTGCGAGTTTGACTTCTGTATTCCTGATGACAGGGCCGACCGTGCCAAAGCAACGGCCCTCGGCCTCATATCGGTTTACGCTGATGACGGGTGAAGTTTCGGTGAGGCCATAACCTTCCATGATCACGATCTGGCCGGCGGTGAAGACCCGCAGCAGTCGCACCTGGCAGGCGGCGGCACCGGTGACGATGGCTTTCACATTGCCGCCCAGGCCCTCCCTCCATTTCTTGAAGATCAGTTTGTTGGCCAGGCCGAGTTGGAAATCGTACCACCAGCCCATCTTCTTGCCGAGTTCGAAGCGGCTGCCCAGGTCCACCGCCCAAAAGAAAAGTTTCTTCTTCAGACCGGTCAGTTCCTGACCCTTGCCCATGATGCGCTCGTACACTTTCTCCAGCAGACGCGGTACGGTCGAGAAGACGGTAGGTTGCACTTCCTTCAGGTTATCCCCGATCTTGTCGAGCGACTCGGCATAGTAGATTGCGATGGCCTTGAACATATAGATGTAGGAGACCATCCGCTCGAAGATGTGATTGAGGGGGAGGAAACTCAGGGAGCGGTCGCCCCGACGAATACCGATGGCGTCGAACACCTCGTCTACATTCTGTACATTGCTGAGGATGTTCCGGTGGCTGAGCATGACGCCTTTGGGAAAGCCCGTTGTACCGGAGGTGTAGAGGATGGTGCAGAGATCCTCTCCTTTAATGGTCTGGCGATGTGCCTTCATCTTTTGCATGCTCTCATCGTCGGCCTTGGTCAGGATGTCTTTCCAGTGCAGGGCTTCCTGGAGATAATCGAAAGTATAGACCGCCGCCACGGTGGGTACCTTGTCGCGAATGCTCTGGACCTTGTAATAAAGGTCGCGGTCGCTGACAAAGACCAGTTTCACGGAAGCGTCGTTCAGGATGAACTCCAGTTCGTAAACGCTGATGGTAGGGTAGATCGGCGTGAGCACGGCACCGGTCTGTTGTACGGCCAGATCGAGCATCAGCCATTCCGGACGGTTGTTGCTGAGTACCGCGATCTTGTCGCGCCCCTCGAT
>CANHUK010000014.1 GCA_947463755.1 Chitinophagaceae bacterium | reverse complement strand
GCCTCAAGGATCTGACCGATGACAGCACCCGGCTGGTGATCGTCACGCGCGGACTTTCAGACGACGAGATGCTCTTTTACGAAGACACGCTTCAGTTCCGGCCGTCCTTCGGTGTGGTGGCACATGATGCCATCACGGTGATCGTGAACAATGCGAGCAAAGACAGTCTTTTTTCTGTGGCGGATGTCAGGGGCATGCTCAGCGGACGCAGCGGTTATCGTTATCAGCAGGTGATGGACGGCACCATCGCTACGAGTACCGTACGTTTCATGCTGGATTCGGTCCTGCGCGGCTTCCCATTTTCCAGTGCTGTGGTGGCGGCCCGTTCCAGTGAGGGGGTGATCGATTATGTCTCCAAACATCCGGATGCGGTCGGCTATATTGGCGTCAACTGGATCGGTGACCGTAAAGACCCCCAGCAGTTGAGTTTTCAGCGGAAGGTGAGGATCGCGGCGCTTCAATGCGCCAACTGCGAGGAGGAAGTGTATGTGAAGCCATACCAGGCGAACATCGCCCTGAAAAGATATCCCCTGCGCCGGGACCTTTACTACATATTAAAGGAAAACTATTCCGGTCTTGGACGCGGATTTGTCAACTTTATGTCCGGCGAAAAGGGCCAACTGATCTTTAAACAAGCTTATCTGGTACCGGGCCGCCTCGCCCTGCAGGTTCGGCGGGCGAATATTAGCGAGTAACTGAATAATTACCCAATTCCATATATTTACATCCCTAAATTAAAGACGATCACAATGACCAAATTGAAATTTGGCCTGGTTGCGCTGACGCTGGTGGCGGGTCAGACATTGATTGCCCAGTCCGTATCGGATGCCCGGAAACTCCTCTATTACGAACGCTTCCAAAGCGGCCGTGACATGCTGCAAAAGATCGTGACGGGTAACCCCGCCGATGCAGAGGCGGTTTACTGGCTGGCGCAGGCTGAGTTTGGCCTGCACGATCCCTCCGCAGCCAAGGCTGCCCTGCAGAAGGGTCTGGAAGGACCGAACAGCGCAAATCCAATGCTGCTGGCCGGCATGGGTCAGGCAGAGCTGGCCGAGGGTAAGGTGAATGATGCTCGGCAGCGTTTTGAGACCGCCATCAGTCTCTCTAAAGGAAAGGACGTTGCAGTCCTCAATGCCATCGGGAAGGCGAACCTGGAGAAATCAGGAGATGCCGCCTATGCCATCGAGAAATTGAAAATGGCCACAGCCATTTACGATGCTCAGAAGAAGGGCAGCAAGGATCCCGATGTGTATATCACACTGGGAGATGCCTATCGCAAACTGATGGACGGGGGTAATGCCGTCACTGCCTACCAGAATGCGCTGGTGGCTGATGCCAAGTATGCCGCCGCAAAGTATAAGATCGCGAAGGTATATCTGACCCAGGGCAACGAACAGAAGGACATCTTCGTACGCAATTTCGAAGAGGCGATCGAGATGGATCCGAAGTTCGCACCAGCCTTCTACGACCTCTATACCTACTTTTTTACCCGCGACGTGTACAAGGCGACCACCCTGTTCAATAGCTATAAGTCGAACTCAGACCCCGGGCCCGCCATCGACTACGAAGAAGCAAGCCTGCTCTATGCCGCAAGCGACTTCAAACAGGCCATCGAGAAAGCGAGCCTGCTGCTGAGTACTCAGGGCGACAAAGCCGATGCCCGGCTTTACAGACTCCAGGCCTATTCTTATGATAAGCTGGGAGATTCTGTCAGCACGGTTGAAAAGCTGGAGAAATTCTTCTCAATTGCCCGTCCTGACCAGATCCTGCCGGACAACTACGTCACCATGGCATTGAACGCTGCGAAATTTCCGGCCCGTCAGGCCCAGGTGGACGAATATTTCCTCAAGGCCATCGATGCAGACACCACCGTCAAAAATAAGGTTGATTACACCCGCAAGGCCGCCAACTTTTTCAAGGGCGTAAAGAACCAGGCGAAGGCGGCCGAGTGGTATCTCCGGGTCATGACCGTCAACCCCAATCCCGGGAAAACGGATATCTACAATGCCGGCTTCGAGCATTACCGCCTCGGCGCCTATAAGGTGAGTGATAGTCTATTCAAGATCTATTCAGGCCGTTATCCTGATGAAGTTTACGGTTATTTGTGGAGCTACCGTTCGCTGGCTTTCATAGATTCGACCATGGAGCAGGGGCTGGCCATACCTGATTGTACAAAATTCATCGAGATCGCGGAAAAGCAGCGGGATAAGAACAAGAATACGCTGATCCCCGCCTACGGCTACATGGCCGGTTACACCGCAAACATGAAGAAGGATTTCCCGGGTGCCATCGCTTTCCTGGATAAGATCCTCGAGATCGACCCGACCAATGCGGATGCCGCCAAGAACAAGGATATCCTGACAAAGGCTGCCGCCAAACAGGCCGCCACACCCGGACAGGGGGCCGCACCGGCCAAGCCGGGCGGGAACTGATCTTGTATAATTACGCCTGATCGCGGGCCGGAATTCCCTGAACAAAGGGGGTTCCGGCCCGTTTTCTTTTCCCTGTTGGTTTGTTTTTCCATGGAGCGGGTGTATTTTTGCGCAGCCAAAACAGGCCCATCATGCAGGACTTCATTCTTTTGCAGACACAGGCCGCCCAGGCGGTGACGGAGGGATCTTCCTCCGACTACTTTCCGATCGGATTACAGATCCTGTTCGCCTTCCTATTTGTCACCGTCATGCTTACGGTCTCTCATCTGCTTGGCCCCAAGCGCAGAACTGCAGACAAGCTGCAGACCTTTGAGAGCGGTATCGAACAACAGGGTAACGCCCGACAACCCATGGCCATCAAGTATTTCCTGGTAGCCATCCTGTTCGTGCTTTTCGATGTGGAAGTCATCTTCTTCTATCCATACGCCGTCAATTTCAAGGGATTGGGTTGGGATGGATTCATGGCGGTGGTCCTGTTCGTTGGACTGTTCCTGGCCGGTTTCATCTACATCCTGCGCAAGCGGGCCCTGCACTGGGAGGATTGAGGAAGACATCTTTCCGTTCAACCTGACCGAACCGAATTTGTTAGCGTAAGCAGTAAAAAAAAACACTATGGCACGTCCCGTAAGATTCAATATAAACACCAAGAGTACCGCAGACTGGGGTATCAACCAGGCTTCCATGCCTGAGGGGCATATGGGTGAGGGATTCTTTGCCACCTCCTTCGACAAGGTCGTGGGCCTGGCCCGAAAAAATTCGATCTGGCCGCTGCCCTTCGCCACGAGCTGCTGCGGGATCGAGTTCATGGCCACCATGGCCTCTACCTACGATCTGGGCAGGTTTGGTGCGGAGCGTCTTGGTTTCACCCCCCGTCAGTGCGACCTGCTGATGGTCATGGGCACGATCGCAAAGAAAATGGGTCCGGTCGTGCGCCAGGTATACCTGCAGATGGCAGAGCCCCGTTGGGTGATCGCCGTAGGTGCCTGCGCCTCCAGCGGCGGTATCTTCGACTCTTATTCCGTCTTGCAGGGCATCGACCAGGTCGTGCCCGTGGATGTTTATGTACCCGGCTGTCCGCCCCGTCCGGAAGCCATCATAGACGGAGTGCTCAGGATACAGGACCTCATCCACAACGAACCCCTTCGCCGCCGGAATGGTCCTCAGTACAAAGCGCTGATGGATTCTTACGGGATCGAATAAGAAAGTTGAAAAAATCGGGCGGACCGTCAAATAGATATAAGATGCCACTGACCAACGAGATTGTGCAATCAAGACTCACAGAAAAATTCGGGGACATTCTGACAGGATGGGAGGAACCTTATGGGATGCTGACATTCGCTGCAGCCCGCGAGCACAACCTGAAGGTGCTGAATTTCCTATACGATGAGGATGACCTGGCCTTCCGCTTCCTCACAGACCTCACCGCCGTGCATTATCCGGATCGTGCGGGCGAAGAACTCTGCGTGGTCTATCATCTGCACAATCTGGTGGCAAACCTCCGGATCAGGCTTAAGGTCTACGCTCCGGTCAGTCAGCCGGATGTGTACACCGCTACGGGACTATTTTCCGCAGCCAACTGGATGGAGCGCGAAACCTACGATTTCTACGGCGTCAACTTCGTGGGACACCCCAACCTCAAGCGGGTGCTGAATGTGGATGAGATGGATTATTTCCCGATGCGCAAGGAGTTCCCGCTGGAGGACCAAACCCGCATCGACAAGGATGATGAGATGTTCGGCAGGGGATAAGCCGAACGCCCCAAACCCCTAACCTAAAGTCAGAACGTCAACCAGGTTTCATTATGTCGGATCACAATCATATCAAGTTACCGGAAGGGTCGATCGGTAAGACGACCACCACCCTGAACCTCGGGCCGACCCACCCTGCCACCCATGGTGTTTTCCAAAACATCCTGGAGCTGGACGGAGAGCGGATCGTGAAGGCAGAGGCCACGGTAGGTTACATTCACCGGGCCTTCGAAAAAATTGCCGAGCGCAGGCCGCTGTACCAGATCACGACATTGACGGACCGGTTGAACTACTGTTCTTCCCCGATCAACAATATGGGATGGCATCTTACGGTCGAGAAGATGTTGGGCATTAAAACACCGAAGCGGGTCGACTACCTCCGCGTCATCGTTATGGAGCTGGCCCGCATCACCGATCACCTGATCTGCACCTCGATCGTAGGCGTGGATGCAGGAGCCTTCACAGGCTTCCTGTATGTAATGCAATATCGGGAACTGGTCTATGAGATATATGAGGAGATCTGCGGGGCCCGTCTGACCACCAATATGGGTCGTGTCGGCGGATTCGAACGCAACTTCTCAGCCGCTGCCTGGGAGAAACTGGAGCGTTTCCTGAAAGAATATCCCAAGGCCCAGAAGGAGCTTGAAGCCCTGCTCGTCCGTAACCGGATCTTCTATGAGCGTACCCGCGGCACCGGTGCTATTTCGGCTGAGCGTGCCCTGAACTATGGTTTCACGGGTCCGAACCTCCGGGCGACAGGTGTCGACTACGACGTGCGCGTGCATGAGCCCTATTCGAGTTACGAGGATTTCGAATTCCAGATCCCTGTGGGTACGACGGGAGATAATCACGATCGGTTCATCGTCCGTACTGAAGAGATCTGGCAGTCGCTGTCCATCATCGAGCAGGCTTATCGGAAGATCCAGTCGTTCAAGGGAGCCGAGGCGGAAGTTTACCATGCTGATGTGCCGGAGTACTATCTGCCCGCCAAAGAAGATGTTTACACCAAGATGGAGGCCCTCATCTGGCATTTCAAGATCGTCATGGGTGAGACAGATATTCCGCCGGCCGAGGTTTACCAGGCCGTCGAGGGAGGTAACGGAGAACTTGGATATTATCTGATCAGTGATGGCGGCAGATCGCCCTACCGGCTGCATTTCCGTCGCCCATGTTTCATTTATTACCAGGCCTATGAGGAGATCGTCAAGGGCAGCATGTTGAGTGACGCGGTCATCACCATGAGTTCCCTCAACCTCATCGCCGGCGAAATGGATGCCTGATCAATAAACAGGACAAACAGAAGATTATGACGCAGTTTTCAGATACACGCCTGGCGGAAGTCCGGCAGATCATCGACAGATATCCGGAGGGAAAGCAAAAAAGCGCCCTCATCCCGGTCCTCCACATGGCCCAGGAGGATTTCAGCGGATGGCTGAGTCCGGAGACGATGGATTACGTGGCCTCCCTGCTACAATTGGAGCCGATCGAAGTATATGAGGTGGCCACTTTCTACAGCATGTTCAATACGCAGCCGGTTGGCAGTCACGTATTCGAAGTCTGCCACACGGGGCCCTGCATGCTGCGCGGGAGTGATGATATCATCAGCTACATCAAAGGCAAGCTGGGCATCGGTGTGGGAGAAACCACGGCAGACGGGCTGTTCACGCTCAAGACGGTGGAATGCCTGGGCGCCTGTGGATACGCACCGATGATGCAACTCGGTAAGCATTACAGGGAGCATCTCACCCCGGAGAAGGTAGATGCCATCATCGAAGAATGTCGACAGTCTGTGGCCTGAGCCATGAATAGTAAAGATCATCCGGGGATCGTTGGTCGCCGGACATATAGCATCGATACCCAACCAAGGTAAACAGCAATGGGAAGGAAACTCTTACTGGAAAAAGCGCACATCCCCGGCATCCGGAGCTATGAAGTCTACCGTCGTGAAGGCGGATACGCCTCTGTGGAAAAGGCCCTGCGGATGGCTCCGGCCGATGTCGTGGAGGAGGTAAAGAAAAGCGGACTGCGCGGACGCGGGGGCGCCGGATTCCCGACAGGCATGAAATGGAGCTTCCTGGCCAAGCCCGAAGGAGTGCCCCGCTACCTTGTCTGCAACGCGGATGAGAGCGAGCCGGGTACTTTCAAGGACAGGTACCTGATGGAGTTCATCCCGCACCTGCTCATTGAGGGACTGATCGCCGCGTCATGGGCATTGGGAAGTAACCGCACCTATATTTATATACGCGGAGAGTACGCCTGGATCGTGGACATCCTGGAGCAGGCGATCGTGGAAGCCAATGCCAACGGTTGGCTCGGTAAAAACATCCTCGGAACCGGATTCGACTGCCAGATCTATGTGCAGCGGGGTGCCGGTGCCTACATCTGCGGCGAAGAGACAGCCCTGATCGAGAGTCTGGAGGGCAAGCGTGGTAATCCGCGCATCAAGCCACCCTTCCCGGCGGTCAAGGGATTGTGGGACTGCCCTACGGTGGTCAACAACGTGGAGACCCTCGCAGCGGTCGTGCCCATCCTGAACATAGGAGGCGAGGAATATGCAAAGATCGGTGTGGGTCGCTCTACCGGCACTAAGCTTATCTCCGCTTGCGGTAATATCAACAAGCCGGGGGTTTATGAGATCGACATGAACATCTCTGTAGAAGAATTCATCTACAGCGACGAATACTGCGGAGGCATCGCCCACGGCAAACGGCTCAAGGCCTGCATCCCCGGTGGGTCTTCTGTCCCCATTCTGCCCGCTAATCTGCTGTTGAAGACGGCCAAAGGCGAGACACGTATGATGCACTACGAAGGGTTGGCAGACGGAGGATTCGCTACCGGCTCGATGATGGGTTCCGGAGGTTTCATCGTACTTGACGAAGACCAGTGCATTGTTCGTCACACGCTGACGCTGGCTCGTTTCTATCGCCATGAGAGCTGCGGACAGTGCTCTCCCTGCCGTGAGGGTACCGGATGGATGGAAAAGATCCTGAACAAGATCGAATACGGCAAAGGTCAGTTGAGCGATATCGATCTGCTGTGGGACATCCAGCGGAAGATCGAAGGCAATACCATCTGTCCGCTTGGAGATGCAGCCGCATGGCCCGTGGCGGCTGCCATCCGGCATTTCCGCGACGAATTCGAATGGCATGTGAATAATCCCGAATTGAGCCAGCAGCGCAACTTCGGACTGGCACATTACGCAGAAGCACTGACAACGGTTTGAACCCATGATCCGGGACCATTCCGATAAGGACCCCCGGCAAAGCATAAGGATATGGCAGACGAAATAAAGATGCTGAAAGTCACCATCGACAACATCACCATCGAGGTGCCGCAGGGAACGACCATCCTGCAGGCTGCCCGCCAGATCGGCGGGGAAGTGGCACCTCCGGCGATGTGCTATTACACCAAACTCAAAGGCAGCGGAGGCAAGTGCCGTACCTGCCTGGTGGAAGTCAGCAAAGGAAGCGAGGCAGACCCGCGCCCGATGCCCAAGCTGGTGGCGAGCTGCCGGACCGGCGTCATGGACGGCATGGAAGTGAAGAACATCACCAGCGGAAAGGTCACAGATGCCCGCAACGGCGTCGTGGAATTCCTGTTGCTGAATCATCCGCTCGACTGCCCCGTTTGCGACCAGGCCGGGGAGTGTCATCTGCAGGACCTCAGTTACAGCCATGGTAAGGAAGGAACGCGCTACGAATTCAAGCGCCGGACCTTCGAGAAGCATGACCTGGGTCCGTATATTCAATTGCACATGACCCGTTGCATCCTTTGCTACCGCTGCGTGTTCGTCGCCGACCAGGTGACCGGCAAGCGGGTGCATGGGGTCCTCAGCCGCGGTGACCATGCGGAGATCGCCACGCATATCGAGAAGTCGCTGGATAATGATTTCATCGGCAATGTGATCGATGTTTGTCCTGTCGGTGCCCTGACAGACAAGACCTTCCGCTTCAAGAATCGTGTCTGGTTCACCAAACCGGTGGATGCGCACCGCGACTGCCCGAACTGCAAGGGCAAGGTGACCCTCTGGCAGCGGGGAGATGAAGTGCTCCGGGTGACCGGTCGCAAAGATCAGTGGGGAGAGGTGGAGGACTGGATCTGCAACACCTGCCGTTTCGAGAAGAAGCACGTGAACGATTGGGTCATTGAGGGTCCTACCAAGATCGACCGGCATTCCGTCATCTCTCAGGGACATTACACGGGTCTGGATAAACCAAAGGAGACCTTCTCTGCCGTACATGGCGGTCGTGCTCCTAAACTCCTGATGGATATTCACAGCGTCAGCGAGGTAAATCGCCCGGGCATCGCCCTGAGCGAGATCCAGGGGCCGGCCACTTCTGACACGTTCAACATCGACAAGCAGGCTTAAAATAAGTTTCGAATGCAACTTCTTTCGACGGATATCTCCCTGATCCTTGAAAAGTTCTCCATCATTGTCATCGTAGTGCTGGCGCTGCTGGGGATCGCATTGTACACGACCTTTGCCGAGCGCAAGGTGGCCGGCATCATGCAGGACCGCTATGGTCCGAACCGTGCGGGTCCTTTCGGATTGCTGCAGCCCCTGGCGGATGGCATCAAACTGTTCTTCAAGGAGGAACTCATTCCTTTGGCATCGAACCGGATCCTCTTTATTCTGGGTCCGTTCATCGCCATGTTCACGGCCTTGATCACTGGTGCGGTCGTGCCCTGGGGCAGCCAGCTGGAGATCTTCGACCGCACGGTCAGTCTTACGATCGCAAAACCTGATATCGGTATCCTTTATGTCTTTGCCGTGGTCAGCATCGGCGTATTCGGCATGATGATCGGAGGCTGGGCATCCAATAATAAATTCTCTCTGCTGGCAGCCATCCGTGGTGCCTCTCAGGTCATTTCATATGAGTTGGCAATGGGCCTCAGCATCATCGCGCTGCTGTTCGTTACGGGCACGATGAATCTGGGAGAGATCGTCACGCAGCAAATGGCCGGCGGGTTGGGCGGATTGCTGGGTTGGAATATTTTCATGCAACCCCTGGGCTTCCTGATCTTTCTGGTGTGTGTGTTCGCTGAATGCAACCGTACGCCATTCGACCTTCCGGAGGCTGAGAGCGAGTTGAACATGGGATATCATCAGGAATATTCCTCGCTGAAGCTTGGATTCTTCCTGTTTTCCGAATACATCAACATGATCGTGTCCTCTGCGGTGATGGCCACCCTGTTCTTCGGGGGCTACGACATTCCGTTCGTTGACGAGACCGCGCTCTCCGCTGCGTGGGGTAACAACATCGTGGCGATCCTTGGCATCCTGATGCTGCTGTCGAAGATCGTCTTCTTCCTGTTCCTGTTCATGTGGGTGCGTTGGACCATCCCGCGCTTCCGCTACGACCAATTGATGGACCTGGGCTGGCGCAAGATGATCCCGCTGGCCCTGGCCAATATGCTGATCACCGGGGTGGTCACCCTCTGGCTGAATAGCTGAGTGACATGGGGTATCGTGTAACGATCATTTAAATTGAACCTGTAGACCGGGAAATAAATATAAAGACATGCAACCGCTGACGAACCGAGTGAAGGTGCTGGAGCCCAAACCCCTCAATCTGATGGAGCGGCTCTATCTGCCGAACATCCTGAAGGGGATGATGATCACCTTCAGGCATATCTTCCAGAAAAAGGCCACCATTCAGTATCCTGAGCAGAAGCGGCCGTTCAGTTCTGTATTCCGCGGCCTGCATGTGCTGAACCGCGATGAAGAGGGCCGGGAACGCTGCACCGCCTGTGGTCTTTGCGCCGTGGCCTGTCCCGCAGAAGCCATCACCATGGAAGCAGCCGAACGCAAAAAAGGTGAGGAGCATCTGTATCGTGAGGAGAAATATGCCGCGCGCTATGAGATCAACATGCTCCGTTGTATTTTCTGCGGACTCTGCGAAGAAGCCTGTCCGAAGGATGCGATCTATCTGTCTGAGACCTTTGCGCCAGCAAATTTCACCCGCAAAAGCTTTATTTACGGAAAGCCTGATCTCCTGATACCCGATCCCAAGGAAGCACCGGATGATTTCGCCCGTGCGAAAGGACAGATCGAAGAACGCAAGGAAAACACTCGAAAGAATCTCACCGCATAACGCAAGCCATGAGCATAACGCAGATCCTTTTCTGGTTCCTGTCCGCACTCTCGATCCTGAGTGCGCTGATGATGGTCACAAGCCGGAACCCCGTCCACAGCGTACTGTGGCTGATCCTGGTGTTCTTTGCCATTTCCGGGCACTATATCCTGATGAATGCGCAGTTCCTGGCGATCGTCAACATGATCGTATATGCCGGAGCCATCATGGTCCTTTTCCTCTTCGTCATCATGTTAATGAACATGAATGCGGAAACAGAACCACAGAAAAATAAATGGTTGAAGATGGCCGGCGCCATTGGCAGCGGTACGTTGCTGCTCGTCCTGGTCGCGGCCTTGCGCGATTCGGAATTGCGCGGACGCACCCTGGAGGGACCGGAAGGCACGATCGGATTGGTGAAACAGCTGGGCGCCGTGCTGTTCACCGACTATGTTGTACCATTCGAGATCAGCAGCGTGCTTTTCCTGAGCGCCATGGTCGGTGCCGTGCTGATCGGGAAAAAAGATTGACCTGCAGGAAACAAGCAAACATGAAAGCGCAGAAAAAATAAATACAGGGACGGACCAATGAACGCCATCGTGAAAAGGCCCCGTCCACAAAATAGAAGTCATGCCAGTTAACTATTACATCTTTCTCTCCCTGATCCTCTTCAGCATCGGGATCGCCGGAGTGCTCACGCGGCGAAATGCCATCATCGTGTTCATGTGCATCGAGCTTATGCTCAATGCGGTGAATCTCCTGCTGGTAGCTTTTTCCAAGATGCATCACGTGGCAGCGCTCGCGATCGATCCGGCTTCAACCGTCGGTACTGAGGCGCAGTTGTTTGTCTTCTTCATCATGGTAGTGGCGGCCGCAGAAGTTACCGTGGGCCTGGCGATCATCGTGATGATGTATCGCAACATCCACTCCGTCGACATTAATTTCCTTAACCGGCTGAAACACTGATCCCTCCGCCACCTCCTCAGGCATAACTGAACCGAATATGAGCAAACTGATCTATCTGGTCCCCCTCTTTCCGCTGGCAGGCTTCCTGCTGAACGGACTCGGCAGGAACCTGCTGTCCCGTACCCTGGTATCGGTCATCGCCGTGGGCGCCGTACTGGCGTCCTTTGTGATGAGTCTGCTTATCTTCCGTGAGGTCGGGGCAGCTGACTTTCAGACCCAGGTCGTGAAGCTGTTCGACTTCATCAAAGTGGGCAAGGTGGACATCCCGTTCTCCTTCCAGGTCGACCGGCTGTCGGTCCTGTTCCTGTTGATCATCACCGGGGTGGGGACGCTGATCCATCTCTATTCCACGGCCTACATGCACGAGGAGAAGCCTCCGCATTATGCCCGTTACTTCGCCTACCTGAACCTGTTTGTGTTTTCGATGCTTTTGCTGGTGCTGGGTTCGAACTATGTCATCATGTTCATCGGCTGGGAAGGCGTCGGATTGTGCTCATACCTGCTGATCGGCTTCTGGTTCGGCAATGAGGCGTACAATGATGCCGCTAAAAAGGCCTTCGTGATGAACCGCATTGGTGACCTGGGTTTTCTGTTGGCGGTATTCTGGATGATGATGCGCTTTGGCACAACGGATTTCGCACAGGTATTCGACAAGGCACCCGAGGCTACGGCTGCCGTCATGACGGGCATCACCCTCCTGCTTTTCGTCGGGGCGACGGGCAAATCTGCCCAGATCCCCCTGTTCACCTGGCTGCCTGACGCCATGGCGGGTCCCACGCCTGTATCGGCCCTTATCCATGCCGCCACAATGGTTACAGCAGGTATTTATATGATCACCCGCAGCCATGTGCTCTTCGACCTGGCTCCGTTCACGCAATCGGTCATTGCGATCATCGGCTTGTCCACGGCGTTGCTGGCGGCTACCATTGCGTTGCGTCAGAATGATATCAAGAAGGTGCTGGCCTATTCGACCGT
>CANHUK010000013.1 GCA_947463755.1 Chitinophagaceae bacterium | reverse complement strand
TTACCCCCTCGGAGAAGGTTCCCTTCATCAGATGGCTATTGATCTTGGCACTGTTGATATATATCCACGTATGGATGCGAAAATTGTCGTGCCGCAGAATGGCCTCATTCTCCGCAACGCGCTCGAATTCAGCCAGGGCCCTGTCGAAACCCCTGAAGTCCCGCAACGCGAAGTGGGCATTGATGAGACTATGCACTCCCTTGACATAGTGACCGGTCTCGATCGATATCATCCGGGGATCCTTTACGTATAGATCCACCCACTTCCGGGCATAGCGATAGTTCATCAGAAAATCCTGGCGGATGAATGCAAACCAGCAGAAACTCTGATACAAGTACAGCTGCTCATAAAACCCGGATACCTTCGACAGGTCCGATGGCAGATTGTTCCTGAAATAAGTATTCAACTCGTTCTCCTCCGCCTGATCCCGGGTGTGGCCATAGATGACATACCATCGGTACAACAGCAGCGCAAGACTGGAAAGCTTGGTGACCCGTTCGATGTGTTGACTGACCTCCATGGCCTCTTGCGCCAGTTCTTGGGTCTTTTGCGCCGAACTGCGGGTGATATGCAGCGTCTCGATCTTCTTCTCCAGGGAAATGAGCTGCACCAGCGTATTGAACTTCTGATTGGTGCGTGCCAGCTCTTTGGCCCGCTCCAGGATCTTCAGGCTTTGGAGCTTCAACCCCTTGTTGTACAGGATCCGCGCGTCGTCCAGGTGTTCACTGAGCTGGAGATCGATATTGTCTTTCGATTTCAACAAACGCAGGCTGGCCAGCAACTGCTTGTAAAGATGCGTCTTGAGATTCGCCAGCTTCGACTTGTTCAACGACTTCATCTTCCGGAAGATCGCCTTCTCGTCGTAACTGTCGAGCGCATCCAGGGCGTCGAACAACTGAACCACCTTCAGGTCCTCATTGTCGGAACTGCGTTTGATATAGATCTTGAAATGTCGCTTCTCCGCCTTCTCCATTGACTTCACCAGCTGGAAAAGCGCATCCGAGAATGGTGTTGACATCATTTCGATTTTAAGTGGAAATGCCCGGATATCGGGCATTTCAAGAGAATGCGCCCCTTATTGACATCAGAAAGAATGGTACAAGTTCATCCGCCGTAAGTATGGATGATGGATACTTTTGCATCGTTATCGGATCCAATGTTCTCACGGGATATATTCATCCCAACCTGCAACCAAAGATCTCACTACCTTTTTTATATGGCAAGCAATCGTTAACGGTCGGCTGTTTCAACAGCTGACCCTTTTTTTTGATTACCACACCCATAAAATTACAAAATCGCCCATAGTCTCCATCCCGCCCTGTTGTTTTTGTTTCGCTTCCGGCAGCCTGAAGCATGCCAAAATGAAAATGCCGACACATGGCCGGCACTCTCTCTGGTTGGATGCAGCAGGGTTTGATATCATTTCATCCTCCGGCGATCCATGCGGATGGTGCCGACAACCGCATCCCTTTCCGAACGGGTAACTTCCACGATCAACTCCTGATTACCGATCTCTTCTCTGAGAAAGCAGTATTTCCGGGTAATGTTTTCCCCTTCAAGGGTTTCCTCGTGCAGGATCGCGCCGTCCTGATCGCGGATCGTGACCGCCAGCCTGGCCTTTTCAGGATTTTTTATATCCAGCTTGTACACCGGCTGATTGTTCAGATACCCCACGAATTCAAGGACGGGTTTCGGGTTTCGCTCTGTAGCAAAGGCACTGTTGATGACACTCATCATGAGGACGATAACGATTGCGCACACTGATCTGAGGTTCATGGTTTTCATGACTTTAATTTTTTAAATGTGAATGATGATGGAAGATCAGGCAAGCATGACGACCGACATATGGCGGGCATGATCGTCGGGGCTCGAGCATCGATGCGGTGGTCGTTAGACCGCGTTGAGGATACAAAGTTAGCAACGGCAACAGGCTGACCCAAACGATGTTTGATGCCGTTGATTGACGTTCAATATCCGGGAATACATCCTGAAATACTTGTCAGCAAAGGGTTACAGCGAATTAAAATACATGATGCTCAAGACCATTTCAATATGTCAGAATAGAGCAATTAAATAATTACTTAACATTTCGTTTACACATGACCGTTAGTTATACTATACGTATCGTAAGTGTTTCGAAATAGATATGTTTGGATCCACGGACATCAAACAAATGAAATTTTCGGGCAACTGACACAGATCAACGAACCTTCGGCTTGCGCCTCTCCTGTCTGTAATCCCAGGGGGCAACAGGAGCCGGATCCGACCACAACCCCTTGCCGGCTGCCCTCGCCTCCGACTCCAAACGCGAGAGCGTAGTGTCTGACGAATACTTTAGGTAATGCCAGGCCATCCCCTCTGAGATCATCATGGCATTGACATGGCGTTCATTGCGGTCGTACACCCGGCCGATCCAACGGCCATACCTGTCCTTACTCAGTAACTCCACCCGCAACGGAGCATCCGAACACAATGACCCCAGCATGTCCTTGGAACGACGATAGAAGGCCTGTCCGCGCTCCGGTGCATCTATGGCATCCATGCGGATCTTGTAAGTCACCCCATCCGCCAGCCCTTCGAAAGTGTCCCCATCAATGATACGCACCGCCCGCATTCGGGTTCCCGGGCGCTCGGTGTCCATCTGGGATCCACAGGCGGCAAACAAAGTGAAGCAGAGCAATGTTAAGTAGGCTGACAGTCTGGTCATGGCCCAATGTACACCCATTCCGGACGATTTTGGCAACGTCGTCATTGCAGGCCCATGACCGGGATCATGGATGGACAAAATCAGAAATGCTATTTTTGCAGTCGAAACTGACGAGGTATGGCACTTGACATCAACAACCCGATTCCCATCGTAGATGGGTCTACCATCACTCGAGAAGCTTTCCAGCGCGATTACTACATTCCTCAAAAACCCGTGGTACTCAGAGGTTTGTGGAAAAAATATCCGGCATACGAAAAGTGGACCATGGACTATTTCAGGCAGTCCATGGGCGACATTGAAGTAGGCCTGTTTGGTAACCGGAAGGAAGACATATCCAAAACCCTGCAGGAACCGAACGCCGTCATGCGCTTCGACGAATACCTGAATCTGATCGAACACCAGCCCACGGACCTGCGACTCTTTCTGTTTCCGGTTTTCAAACACAAGCCGGAACTCCTGAAGGACTTCGGCTATCCGGATATTGCCAGCCGATGGATCAGAATGCCCTTCATGTTCTTCGGTCCCGCGAAATCAGTGGTTCGCATGCACCAGGATATTGACATGAGCAACGTATTCCTGACCCAGTTCCATGGACTCAAGCGCGTTGTACTATTCCCGCCGGACCAGTCAGATCTGCTGTACAGGCTTCCTTTCAACGTTCACTCCATTGCCGATATCGATCACCCCGACTATGACCAGTTCCCCGGACTGAAATACGCCAGGGGCATGAGCGCACTCATCGAACACGGGGATACCATCTTCATGCCCAGCGGCTACTGGCATCACATCGAATACGTCACCGGTGGCTTCGGCCTCGCCCTGCGGACCATGGCCAACACCATTCCCACCCTTAGCAAGGGCATATGGCATCTATCCGCACTCCGCATCACCGACAACATCATGCGGAAGATCAACGACAAAAAGTGGTTTGAGTACAAGCGCAACCTGGCCATGCAGAAAGCAGAAAAAGCCATTGAAAAATTCAACTGATTTCCATCCAGCGTTTATCCTGAAGGCCGAAACATAACGTACCTTGTAAATGATTCGGTTTCAGTCAACACGCCATGAACAAAGCAAGAACACTCGCCATCCTGAACCTGCTGGGCGGATCCTCCGTACTGGTCGTCAATACCCTGGCCAACACACTGCCCATCAACGGGCTCAATACAGGTGAGGTCTCGCGGATGTATCCCAACCTGTTCGTGCCCGCCGGATTTACCTTCTCGATCTGGTCCGTCATCTATCTGCTGATGCTGGGTTTCATGGCTATTTCCGTTAAATGGATGTGGAACGCGCCCACCCTCAGGCCCGGCATGCTCGCCATCGAGATCTCCCCATTCTTCCTCGTCACCTGCATTCTGAACAGCGGCTGGATCATTGTGTGGCATCATCTCCTTGTCGGCCCGTCAGTGATGGTGATGCTGGCATTCCTCTCTACCCTCATCCTGATATACCTGAGGTTGCAAAAACACAGAAAAGGGATCAGCGGCTACAAGAAGGTCTTTCTCTACCATTTCTTCGTGGTTTACCTGGGCTGGATCTCGGTGGCCACGATCGCCAATATCACTGCCTGGCTCGTCAGCATCAAATGGCAGGGTTTCGGTCTGGACCCCGCTTACTGGAGCCTCACCCTCATCGCCATTGCCATCGTCCTCGCCATCATCTTCACATCTATAAGGCGCGACCATGCCTACGGCTGGGTCATCGCCTGGGCCCTATTCGGGATCTATGCCGCTCAATCCGAAAGAACCCCCGCCATCGGGTCGCTTGCATTGGGTGGTGTCATCGTCATCCTCATCAGTTCGGCGGCAAACCTCGTGCTGGATCGAGTGAAAAGATGAACCCGGGAGCATCCCGCTATGCATTCAAAGCAAGAAATTCATGATGATAAACCTGAAGAATAGCCTTAAATGCCTGATGATATGCGCATTGGGAATGAATCTCCTCGGATGCGTATCCACCGGCAAAGAACCCGGTTTTGTGACCGTTTCCGGTACACAATTCATGCGCGATGGCAAATCATACCAGTACATGGGAGCCAACTACTGGCAGGGTATGAACCTGGGTGCACCCGGAGCCCCGGGTGACAGAGCCCGCCTACTCAGGGAACTCGACATGATGGACTCACTCGGCATCCGTAACCTGCGCATCCTCGCCATCAGCGAAGGACCCGACGGCAGTATGCTCCGGATCGCACCCGCCCTTCAGCAGGAACCGGGCCAACTCCGGGAAGAATTACTCCAGGGACTGGATTTTCTCCTCGAAGAAATGCGGAAGCGGGATATGACCGCCGTGCTGGTCCTGAATAACTTCTGGCCCTGGTCCGGCGGCATGGCGCAATACCGCCTGTGGAACGGCGCCGACAGCATCCCCTATCCGCCCCCACACGGGAAAGGGACCTGGGACAGCTATCAGCAATACACGGCCGCATTCTACACCGATACCCCGGCCATGCGGCAATATGAACAGACTGTCAGATCGCTGATCGCCAGAAAGAACTCCATCTCCGGCCGGCTGTACACCGAAGATCCGACCATCATGTCCTGGCAACTCTGCAATGAACCACGTGGAATGAACAACACGGAAGCCATGCACCGGTGGATCGATGAAACCGCGGCCATGATCAAAAAACTGGCCCCGAAACAACTGATCTCTACCGGAGCCGAAGGATACACCACCGCACCCGATATCACCGGAACCGACTTCATCAGAATGCACGACGGCCCGAACATTGATTATGGTACCGCTCACATCTGGATCCAGAACTGGCAGATGTACGATCCTCAAAAACATGACAGCACCTATCCGGCAGCCCGCAAATTCATGGTCGACTACCTGGCCCGACATGCCGCTGATGCCCGCAAACTCAATAAACCCTGGGTACTGGAGGAATTCGGGATCATGAAGGACAACGGATCCTTCGACCCGTCGGCCCCGAACACGCACCGCGACGAATATTATGAAGTTGTATTCCATGAGATCTGGAGCCTGGCCAGGAAAGGACAGGCATCAGGCGTAAACTTCTGGGCCTTTGCCGGCTTGGGAAGACCCGTGACACCGGGCGAGATGTGGAAGATCGGCGACCCCCTTACGGGCGATCCGCCACACGAACCGCAGGGCTGGTACTCAGTATACGACACGGATACATCCACACACCGCGTTATCTCCGGTTACGCCCTGAAAATGAACGAGATCAGCAAAGGCAGATGATCACTGACAGACCATTATCTCAGTTCCATATTTACGAATTCGGAAAAAAATCGGACGTCAGAACCTATTTGAGGCCAGGAATGCGCGCTTAAGTACCGGCAAGGTCAGGTTCTCGTTAATTTTGTAGGGTAAACGTAAAACAAACACATCATGGTGAAGCCCGGCAACCTTGTGATCAGCATCTACACTGAAATGACTCCGAACCCGGAGACCATGAAATTCGTAGCCAATAAACTCCTGTACCCGGGTAAGACGATCGACTTCCCGGAACCGGAAAACGCCGGCCCCTCTCCGCTGGCGGGTGAATTATTCACCTTCCCCTTCGTCAAAAGCGTGTTCATCGCCAGCAACTTCGTGACCATCACCAAAACACCTGAAACCGATTGGGATGACGTAAAGCCCTCCATCCGCCAGTTCCTGAAGGAATATCTCGAAGAAGGGAAGGTCGTCATTCACGAAGACCAGGTCGTTCAAAAAGATCAGCCCGCCTCCAACATCGTGCTTTCCGAAGACGGTGATGTGGTGAAACGCATCAAGGAACTGCTCGAAAATTATGTCAAACCAGCTGTGGAAACCGACGGCGGCGCCATCCAGTTCAAGAAATTTGAGGATGGCGTGGTCACCCTCATGCTGCAAGGCTCCTGCAGCGGATGTCCCTCATCTATGATCACCCTGAAGTCGGGTATCGAAGGCATGATGAAGCGGATGATCCCCGAAGTAACCGAAGTAGTCGCAGAAGCAGAATAATTTTGCATTGAAACCCCACCGCCGAACGCAGGGTGCCCGCAAGGTCATCCTGCGTTTCGGTTTTATGGACTCATGGCTGTGCCTGTTCATCCCGCCCCCTGAAACCATGCATCGAGTTATGGATACCGAACCATTTACCGATCAGCGTATCAAACCATCGCTGAGGAAGCACCCCGCGGAAAAACGGCATCGCATACACGATCCAGGGCATACGACTGAAAATACGGTTCCGCTCCACATCATCAAGAATACGCCGGGCAGCCCGCTCCGGCCGAACAATGGGGACGATCGGAGAACGTACCCCTTCAAACATGCCCGTACCAATATAGAAAGGCGTCACTGTCGTCACATGAAGATCCGCGCCTTTGGCTTCGAGTTCCAAACGGAGACTCTCACTCCATCCGATCACCGCCCACTTACTCGCTACATAGACCGACAAGCGCGGGTTGGAGGCCATGCCCGCCGCAGAGGCGATGTTGACCAGATGACCCCGGCCGGCTTCCAGCATCGCCGGAAGGAATGCAAGTGTGATATGCATCATAGCCAGGGTATTGACCTGCATGGTTCGATCGATCTCGGCATGCGAATGGTCTTCGAACAACTTTCCGGTGACAATTCCGGCATTATTCACCAGGATATCGACCGGTCCAAGCCTGTCCGTAACAGCCTTCGCCTCCTTGAGGACTTCGTCCGTTTGGGTAATATCGATCGCTTTGACCATCACCTGATGGCCTTCCGAAACCCATGATCGAACAGCATCTGACAAGGGCGCCGGATCCTTATCCCAGATGATTACCCGCCGGGCACCCCGACGCAGACATCCTTCGGCCATCAGACGTCCAATGCCCGAAGCCCCTCCCGTGATCAGCACCTGCGCCCCGCGAATATTGCTCATGGCCGATTTCTTTTAGGCAAAGTAAAATTATCTGTGGATTTTTACACCGATGGAAGGTTTTCTGAAACAGTTCCTTGAAGGCATCATTCATACCACCCCGCTCGAATACCTGGCCGTCTTCGCCGGGATCGCCAGCGTCTGGCTGTCGAAAAAGGAACACATCCTCCTCTATCCGGTCGGTCTTGTCAATACCATCATCTACATATGGCTCAGCCTGGAAGCCCATCTCCTCGGTGAAGCCAGTGTCAACCTGTACTATACCATCGTCAGCATCTATGGTTGGATCGTCTGGTCGCAAAAAAACCGGCAGCAGCAACACGTCCTGCGCATCCGCCATTCAACGCGGAAGGAATGGGGCGTTCAACTGGTATTCTTTCTGACTTGCTATATCGCACTTTGGCTGGCCCTGCGTGCACTCCGGCAGAGCTTCGCACCGGGGGCCATCCCATGGGCGGACGCCTTCGCCTCCGCCACGGCTTACACCGGCATGTGGCTGATGGCCAGAAAGAAAGTAGAAAGCTGGATTTGGTGGATGTTGACAAACATTGCATCCATCCCGCTGTATTATACCAAAGGCTTTGTATTTACAGCCATTTATTATGTCGTGCTCCTGTTTATCGCCTGGTTCGGATGGGTGGAATGGAAGAAAAAGGCGGCATCTGAAGGTTAATGCGTATGGATTTGAAGAGGATCGTGGTCATCGGACCGGAATCGACAGGAAAAAGTTCGCTATGTGAAGCGCTTGCCCGCGCCTTCGGCACCGTCTGGTGCCCGGAATACGCCCGTGAATACCTCACAGAACATGGAAAAGACTATACCTTCGAACAGCTCGACGAGATTGCGCGCGGACAGATCCGTCTGGAGGAAGAACATGCGGACCGCGCCCTGCAGCAATGGTCACGCCAATCAAACCCGGTTACACCCTGCCCCATGCTCTTTGTCGATACAGACATGTACGTCATGAAAGTATGGTGCGAATTCGTATTCGGAAAATGTCATCCCTGGATCCTGGAAGAGATCGGCCGGAGAAAATATGACCTATACCTGCTCTGCAATACTGACCTCCCCTGGCAACAAGACCACCTGAGGGAATATCCCGACCTTGAAACCCGCGAAAATCTCCTCGGCATCTACAGGGATCTGCTCAAAAACCAGACGGTGCCCTGGATGGAGGTGACCGGAAGCGGACAGAACAGGATCGATGCGGCCATCCTCGCTGTAAAAACCCATCTACTGACCAAACGTTGACGATATGGAAATGCCCGATGACCGGCGCTTGACCATCGGCAGACGGATCAAGACGGCCTTTTATCTGCTCTGGCTCGCCAGCGCCATGCTGCATGCCGGCAACGCCGGACTCTTCGACGACGAAGCCTATTACTGGATGTACGCACAGTATCCATCCATGGGTTACTTCGACCATCCACCCATGATCGGCCTGCTGATCAGGTACGGCTACGCAATGTTCTCCAACGAACTGGGTCTTCGATTCTTCATCGTTCTGATGTCCACCGGCACGGTCTGGGGTATCGATGCCCTGCTCAATCACCGAAACGACCGACTTTTCTACGCCATGGCCCTCAGCCTGGGCCTCATGCAAGTAGGCGGGATCATCGCCGTTCCGGATATCCCGCTTATGTTCTTTGTGGTCCTGTTCTTCCTCGCCTACCGGAGGTTCCTGCGTCAACCCGGATGGACTGAAACCATCGCCATCGCACTGACCATTGCCGGCATGCTCTACAGTAAATACCATGGCGTACTCATCGTGTTCTTCACCCTGCTCTCAAACTTCCGCCTACTCGGTAAATGGCAGACCTGGCTGGCAGGGATCCTCGCCCTCGCCCTCTTTACCCCACATTTATACTGGCAGTACACCCACGACTTCCCCTCCTTCAGATACCATCTGTTCGAACGCAATGCGTCATATTATAAATTTGAATATACATCTGAATACATCTTCGGACAGATATTATTGGCCGGTCCCCTGATCGGTTGGCTGCTCTTATGGGCTGCCGGCAGGAGAAAACCCGCCGATGAACTCGAAAAAGCCCTGAAATGGAGCTTCTTCGGCATCTATGGATTCTTTTTGATCAATACATTCAAGGGGCGGGTGGAAGCGAACTGGACAGCACCGGCCTTCATCTCCCTGTTCGTATTATCCCATCAGTGGCTGCACGAACGACCCGCTGCAGCCAGGTGGGTGTACAGACTCTTCATCCCATCTCTTCTGTTGGTGCTAACGGTCAGGGTTTATATGATCCTCGATATTGATCCCTCTCCTTTGATGCCCAAGGATGAATTTCACCGGAATCCCGAATGGTCGGAAGTGATCCGCAAAAAGGCCAATGGAAGGGCCATCGTGTTTGTCAACACGTACCAGCGGCCTTCGCAGTATATGTTCTACACGGGGGAAAAGGCTTACGGACTCAATAACATCTTCTACCGACGAAATAATTTCAACTTCTGGCCGGTGGAAGCGGACGTGTTCGGAAAATCCGCCCTGGTGATCTCCCACGAAAACTACGCTTATTTCACCGACACCATCCACAGTCCGCGGGGATTCATCGGATCCAGGCATTTCGATGAATATTTCTCATTTTCCGGGGTCGATATCAGATGCCCGGCCACTGTGAGGCCGACAGGCGGAAGGGTCGCCACGACACTCGATATACGCATGCCGGACCACCTCGCGGCCCATCCGCGTCTTCACGACTTTGATACCGCGCAGATCGTCATGGCAATTTATATCAGGGATAAAAAGAAAGCCACCCTGCTCCAGTCCGGATCCAGGATCCGGGATGTCAGGAACGGCAAACTGAACGTCGAACTGCAATTACCCGATACTTTCCTCACGGAGGATGTCTATCAGATCAAATGGGGCATCAATACGGCCATTCCGGGCTGGCCTTCATTGAACAGCAGTGATTTCAGGCTGGAAAAAGGATCAGGCACCTAATCCTGCGTCAACAATTTGCGGATATCGGGATCATCTTCGAGATTGTTCATCTGACGCAGGATCCAGGGATATTTTCGACTCACCCATCTGCTCCGAGGTTTCACGGTGTAAACTTTGGGGTTGGGCAAACAGGCCGCGATCATGGCCGCCTCCTGACGGGTGAGCTTCGCCGCTGACTTCCCAAAATAACGACGGGAGGCCGACTCTATCCCAAAAATGCCGTCACCCATCTCCGCAACGTTCAGATACATCTCCAGGATCCGATCCTTACCCCAGACAAGCTCGATCATGAACGTGAAATATACTTCCAGGCCCTTACGGATCCAGCTCCGACCCTGCCAAAGGAAAACATTCTTGGCCACCTGCTGACTGATCGTGGAAGCCCCACGGACCCGGCCGGGTTTCCGCTTGTTGTAATCCATCGCCTTCTGGATGCTCTTGATGTCGAAACCGGAATGGTCAGGAAACAACTGATCCTCACTGGCCATCACCGCCAGCATGGCATGGGATGACATTTCAGATCGATCCACATAATCCCGTTTCAAACCATGGCCTGTGAATAGACTACCCAGCTGCGTGAGCGTCACCGGCGGGTTCACCCATTTCAATATCACCAGGTAGACCAAATGAGAGACGAAAAGGAATAACAGGATGCGTCGAATGATTAAGAGGATCTCCTTCATGGATGGATGTTAAAGATCAAGATACTGCCATTGGTATTTTCGGCCCAGCACATAGGAGTCTTTGTAGAGGAAACCCAGCAGGTAACCGGTGGTGGTGACCGCACCGGCCGCTGCGATCTGAGGAAAAAGTACGGGTTCCTTCGAGATCGCCGCATTCAGCAGATGAAGCGTGCCAAATCCAATGCCCGACCACTTCAACAGACGGCCATTGCTAATGAAGCCGAAAGATCTGGATGGTTTGACAACGGAAACGATATCCCGGTAATCAACCCGGACCGGCATCCTGGCCACCGTATCGAACAACACGCCACCTGTCATCGTGGTCATCCTGCGGATATCGTAGATCTCAAAACGGATCGTATCCTGGTCGATCCGGACGATCCTTCCTGAGAATCTGGCACCAGATCGTTCCAGGAATGAAATGCCCGCACCCTGCATATAACTGGCCATCCTTCTGCCATCTCTCCGCTTCAGTACCAATACATCGGAAGATTGCCCGCTGACAGCTTCCGCCAGACAAAGACAAAGCAACAGGGCGATGATGGATCTCATGATGGCAAAGTTAGGGTGATGCAGGCGGCTCAATCACCGATGGAGGGTCGACTTCCGGACATGACACCATAAAACAGGGCGATGCCGAAAAGGATGAGAATGGTGCCGGACACTTTGTTAATGATACGGATGTTATGCATGGTGAGTTTGTCGCGCAATCTGCCGGCCATCATCACTTTGGCTACGTCAGAGAGCATGTTGACGAGCAGGCACACACTGAAAATGACCACACGCTCCGTGATATCATGGGCGACAGCCAGAGCCGTGGCATTGATCAGCCAGAAGAGAAAAATGCTGGGATTCAGGGTGTTGACAAGAAATCCTGCCACTACCGTACGGATCGCATCCTTCCGGTTGAATGGAGGCAGGTTGCTGAGATCGTCGCGGCCGAAATCGACTTTCTTGAAGAAGACATAATAAATGCCCATCAACATCAGAAAGCCGCCGCCACCATAAGCGATCTCATCGCTGAAATGCAGGATCCTGCCCACCACTTCAGTAAACATGTTGCTAAGCACCACCAGGATCAGATCACTGGCCCATACACCGGCCACGAAGGAGAATCCACCG
>CANHUK010000012.1 GCA_947463755.1 Chitinophagaceae bacterium | reverse complement strand
GTCATCATCCTTTCGTGCCATGCCCTGATGGCCGGGGATGTGCGCACAATGCGTTGCGCCATGGCATTCGCATAGAATTTATTGAAGGATTGTTCGGCACAATCGTAGGGATAGGTCGTGAGATAGGGAAGGGATTCTACTGCATACCATGAGGGGTTGGTGGACCATTCCGCCGTCAACCGATGATGGGTGAGCGATGCGGATGCGTCGGCCTCGGCCAGCTTTCCGAATCGGAAGGTTTTCGATCCGGTGCCTTTGAAGCGCAGGGGCATGGATTCGGTCACGAGTATCCGATCCGTCAGTACCGGTACCGTGCGTTCTTCGCCGTCTGTATGCCTGCCCGCGCGCGCGGAGATCCGGAAGGTGACCGGCTTGTTGAAATTGCCCGGTACGCGGAGCGTAAATGGTACGGCAGTGGATTGCCTGGCGGCGGCGGTGAAATACTGGACCGGAAAAACATTATGGAAGTATCCGTCAACCGAAGTGCCCGTTTCTGCATCGATGATCTCGAGGGTCAGTTGGCCGGACAGTTCGGCATCTGTAAGATTGGTGACCTTCGCAGGCAGGGAGAGCATGTCGCCTTCCCGCAGGAATCGCGGCGTGTTGGCTTGAACCATCAGGTCTTTTTGTGTGATGACCGTCCGAGTGGCCGTGGCCATCGACAGATCTTTTGTGTGCGCCAGCATCTGCCATTTCCATCGGGTCAGCGCCTCCGGCATGGTGAATCGAAAGCGGATGTTCCCGAGGCTGTCCGTTTTCAGATCGGGGAGGAAGAAGGCCGTCTCGCGGAAGTCTTTGCGGATCTGCATGGGGAAGGAAGGTCCCTTTTTTGCGGCTGTGCCTTTGCTGACGACCACTGTCTCGTTGAGCATCATGGCGGTGTCCGGGCTTGCACCATCCGGCGGAGGGGCGGCCGCCATCGGCGCCATGTCTTCCATGGCCCGCTGCATCTTCATGACCCGCCCGCCCCTGGCTTCAAAGGCATTGAACTGGTCACGCATGCGCTGGAGCCCGTCCGCCCAGACGAAGCGTTGGTATCTTCCGTTGAAGCGGGGCAGCGACCGAACGATCGCATCGAGGGTTCGCCCGTCCGAACTCCGGAAATGATGCGAATTCCAGGGCTTTTTCAGGTACCGGTCAAAGCGTGCCGGCCAGACTTCGAATAGTTCAGGTTTTTGCCACGCATGCCCCCGGAATTGATCCAGTGAGGCATCGTACATGGACATCAGCATCTCCGCCGCTACGGCTTCCCCCTTGCTGCCGCGAACCTTTACGGTCCATTCCTCGGCGCTGCCCGGCAGGGTGCGGTCCCGCCATGTTTCCGTCTGAATATCCAGTTCCCGGTCGCTCCAGGGCACCTCGATCAGCGTTTCGAAACTATACATCCGGTTCTGTCGCACAAAGGCGTGGCTCACGGCAAACCCACCCCGGTCGGCATCCGTGACCGGAATGACGAAGCTTGCCGGCGTAGTGCCCAGTTCCGGAAAGCGGAAGGGACCGCCCGGACCTTCTGGTACGCTCATCCGTTGCGGGGTCTTGCGCCCGCTTTCGGGGCGGGTATCTTCCACCTGGCCCTGGTATCCGTCGAGCAGCTGGATCAGATGCAGCCCGCTGTCGGCGGTCGATAAGGTCACACGGATGCGGTCGCCGGGCTGCGCAGTTTCCCGGTTGGTATGTACCGTCAGCCAGGCGGCACCTGCCTGTCCGGTCTGTGCATCCGTCACCCGGATATCACGTTGTGCCGTGACCGGCATTCCGCGTTTATCCGTGGCCGTTAGCATGATGCGATACCAGCCGGCCTTGATAGCTTTCAGGGGTAGACGCACATCCGAACGGCCATCACGCAGCGAATCGACGGAACGGAATAGGACAGGTCCGGTGGCCCAGGTTTCGGGTTGTGCCTCCCGGGCATATTCATCGAAGGGGAAGTACCTGATATAATCCGTTTCGGACATCAGGAAAGTGTCCGGTGCTGCCCAAAGCCTGGGCCGGATCAGCCGTTGCGGCGATCTTAGGGGTCGCAGTTCGAGGGTTGCCTTCACCATCCGGGGCAGACCTTCCAGATTCGATGCCTTTAGCGTGATGGGCGCATCCGCTGCATTCGTGGGATCTCCGCCATTGCCGGTTACGATCTCCAGGTTCAGACTGTGATAGCCGACCGGCAACGTCCGATCGCCGGAGCGGGTTTCGCCGTTGAGGTCGGTGACATCGGCGGTGATGCGATATTCGAATACCGGCAGGAGGGAAGGATCGATCTTCTTGTCCGGCACGGCGGCAAAGCGTATGTCAAATATGCCATTTTCATCCGTAGTGGCTGTTCCGTGGGAGATCTCCATGGCGCCGGCCGGTGGTTCTCCCCATCCGAAATAATGCCAGCGCCAGGGGTAAGGGAATCGGGCGATACGTTCCACGCGATACTTCACTCGGGCACCATTGAGGGCGGCCCCGGCGTAGGAGGTAGCGATCCCTGTGGCCTTCACGGTATCATACACCTTGTATTCATCCTGTGTTGATGTCCAGGTGACCTCAAAGGTTGGCCGCTTGTATTCTTCGACCTGGATACTGATACTGCCCAGATCCCGGTCAGCGATCCTGAACGTACCGGTCAGTCCGCGTTCCGGCAACCGGAAGCTGCCGTGAAAGCTGCCGTACACACCGGTCCGAAGTACGATCGAATCGATCTCTTCGCCATTGGCATTCGTCAGTTTCAGCATCCGTTCCCATCCTTCCACGATCTTTGGCCGGCGGGTATCCGGGTCGCGACTGACGAGTAATCCCTTGAAATGCACCGTCTGTCCCGGCCGGTAAATGCTGCGGTCGGTGAACAGGAAAAGGCGCCGGTAGCGTCGTTCGTATTCCTCCCGGTCATTGATCCAGGGTCTGTCATCGGGCCATTCCGCGTGATCCCTGGCGTCGGGGAAAACACGGTCGCCCCGCCATTCCACTTCGAGCCGACGGCCACCCCAGGCATGCATATCTGGCGGAGGCATGAGGAAATGACCGTTCAGGTCGGTCCTGACGGAGTCTTCAAGCCGGAGCAGGGGCCTTCTTTCACCATATCCATACTGTGTTTGCCAGATGCGCACTTTCGCGTCATGCAGCGGGGTACCGCTTTCCCGGTCGAGTACAAAGTAGTCGTTGCCGCGGTTGATCCAGGCGATGCGTGTGATATGGAATCCGTTGGCAGCCATCGGCTGACGTCCGGGCTGGAAGGCGGGATCGGCAGATGCGAGGACGAGGTATCGTCCCTCAGGCAGTGCTCGGATGCGGATCTCCACAGCATGTGAGCGGAGATCATCGAAGGATGGCAGGACCTGAGATTCGCTGCGGACGGCGGGGAGAGATGCCAGGCGTTTCCAGTGATCATTGCCCGACAGGCCGGTCAACACATTTGTCAGGCTGTCGGACAGGGGGATGATGCGGTAGTGGATCGACTGCAGGTTGCGATAGGCAACCCTGCATCGGAAGTCGTGCCCGGGGATGTTCATCAGTTCGACCTGCAGGTTGAGTTCCGGTTTGCGCAGGGATTCGAGCAGGATGGCGGCATTCAGCGCGCCTTCGCTGCCGGGGTGGCGCGCGATGATGCGGTTGCATTCTGCCTCGATGTTACGCAGGGCTTGTCGGTCTGGTCTGCCGGCCTTCAGTGATCCTTCTGCCAGTCGGTGGTCGAGGGCAGCTTTGAGATATTGGGCCTGTGCGGAGGCCGGATCTTTCGCGTATCTATCTGCCAGTTCTTTGAGCGCGGCGGCGTATTGCTGATCCCGGTCGGGGTCCACAGACCGGTCGTGTACGAATGCCAGGCGTCGCAGGTCCAGGTCGATCACAGCCTCCGGTGCTCTGTCGTTCAGATGCCATGCCAGCGCTTCCTGAAAGAGTCGGATGGCCTTTAGCTCCAGGGAGAGGCTGTCGGTGGCAGGGACGGGTAGCTTTGTAAAGACCGGTGCCGGGGCGAAGAGGAGGGGATCGTTGAGTTCAAAGCCGCCGGCGAATCGGTTGATATCGCGTTCGTCGCGGGTGAAGTGATCCAGCGCGGCATGCACCACGAGGTCGTACAGGGTGGGTCTGCGTTTGATAAGATCTCCGGCGATCAGTGCGGCGGAAAGTCCGGCGGTGGAGGATGTGCTGAGTTTTGCGCGCTCAGACAGAGCGGCGAGGTGGTCGGCCGCGATCTGACGATGCAGGTCGGTGGCAGACCATGTCCGGATATCTTCAGAACGTTCCAGGGTTTCTGACCGGTTATAGAGCCTCCATCGCTGTTCGGCGAGGTATTCGGACAATGCGGATGCGCGCATGCTGTGCAGCAGTGCTTTGCGGATGCCCGTAGCCCCCCTGAGGTAAACCGTCAGGGTGTCTGCATGGGTGAGGATGGCATCCTCCCCTCGCGTCTGCAGGTAGCTGCCCAGGTGAAAAATGGCCTTGAGCTCCTGGGCCAGGTTCGCGTCTCGCCGGGCGCGCTGGAGGATGCGCGACACCGCTTCAGCGGCCGAAGCGGGCAGGTTTGCCTTGTCCAGGGCATCCACCTGTTTCCAGGCCGAGGCATAGAAGCGGGCGGAAGGCTGGGCCTGTAGCGAATTCAGCAGGAATACGGCACAGATGAGTGCGATGATTCGTTTCATGCAGATGCGTTGTCGGTGTGTGGGATGGGAGGATATTGGGCAAGGATCTGAGGATTCGGATCCAACGGAGCCCCTGCTCCTTCAAGATGTGGAAACCTTTCGGATTGCACAAAAAAAAGAGCGGATTAACAAATGATTGTCAATCCGCTCCGGTATATGCAGGATGCATATGGTCAGGATTTCATGGCGGCAGCCATCGTCTTGCCGATGTCGGCGGGGCTGTCCACCACAAGGATCCCGCATTCGCGCATGATCCTCATTTTGGCTTCTGCCGTATCTTCCGATCCGCCGATGATGGCGCCGGCATGGCCCATGCGGCGGCCGGGAGGGGCGGTCTGTCCGGCGATGAAGCCTACGACAGGTTTGGTCGAGTTTTCCTTGATCCATCGGGCGGCTTCGGCTTCCATGCCCCCACCGATCTCACCGATCATCACGATGCCTTCTGTGGCGGGGTCGTTCATGAACAGTTCGACAGCTTCGCGGGTGGTCGTGCCGATGATCGGGTCACCACCAATGCCAATGGCCGTCGTGATGCCCATACCTGCTTTCACGATCTGGTCGGCTGCTTCGTAGGTAAGGGTGCCTGACTTGGACACGATGCCGATATTGCCTTGTTTGAAAATGAAGCCGGGCATGATGCCGACCTTACATTCGCCGGCAGTGATGACGCCGGGACAATTCGGACCGATCAGGCGGGTCTTGCGGCCTTGCAGATAGTTCTTGGCCTTGACCATATCCTGTACAGGGATACCCTCGGTGATGCAGACCACCAGGGCGATGCCTGCCTCAGCAGCTTCGCAAATGGCATCTCCGGCAAATGCCGGAGGTACAAAAATGATGCTCACATCAGCACCTGTCGCCTTCACAGCTTCTGCCACCGTGTTGAAAACGGGCCGGTCGAGATGCATGCTTCCGCCCTTGCCGGGGGTGACACCACCGACCACATTGGTGCCGTATTCGATCATCTGCGAGGCGTGGAAAGTGCCCTCCGTACCCGTGAAGCCCTGAACAAGAACCTTCGACTGTTTATTGACAAGTACCGACATCTTTGGTGAGATTTGTTTCGAGGCACAAAGGTAGTAAAAACAGGGGATATCCGCTGATGTCTTCTGCGAACCCCTGGACGAAGGCGATGGGGGCTTCATGGCCCTTCCCATGCATAAAAGGGGCCGTATTGGACGGCCCCTTCAGGTGGGATAGGTTAGCAACGGCGGTTGTTCAGGGTTGGTGTTATTAGCCGTTGGTCATCTATTCATGACAATGTAAATCTAGGTTCAGGCAACTTCGTTTGCGTTACACTTTTATTTTATTTTTTTATAACATTATGATAGGTAACATCCGTCGTCACAGGATGCGATCATCTATTCATTGTTTGAATTCTCTATAAGCTTGGGGGTGTGTAAAATTGCCGAAGATTTGACAGGAGGGTTGCCCCTCAACCACCAGGATTTTTACAGTTTTGATCTGATCTGCCAAATGGGACCGACAGAGATCGTTCAGGAAATTTGGCTGTTATTGGCGTGGCAATAATTAAGGCATAAATGCGTTATTGAAGTCTACGTACATAACGTGCTCAATGCAGTGCCGTCTGGTTTCCGCCCCTCAGCTCCTGTTTGGTCAATTTTGAATGTTAGGACGTTGCCTGTGCTTCGTCCCTGTCTTCTTTTGTGGTATCCGTATCGATGGATATCTATTAGAAAAAACCATTAAACTGCCTGAATTGACCAAAGCCTTTGACATGCAAAAGAAGACCATCATCTCGATCTTAGAGGGCAATGCGTTGTACAGGACGCTGTTGACCCGGATGATTGCCAGCATAGATGGATATGTACTCGATGCTGTGTTTCAGGACCTTGAACGTGCCCACACACTATTGACGAAGCCTACGGATGTGGTGATCATCGACCTCGAAGCCGGAGCGTCGGAGGAGATCTTCTCATTCATTCGCACATTGAGTGAAAATACGGCGGTCAGCGTCATCGCCTGTAGTCAACAGGAGACTGATGCATTGATACGCCAGGCATTCGTTGCCGGGGCCGGCGGTTACATCGTAAAAAATTCGACGTATGATGAGTTCAGGGCAAACCTGATACTTGCCCTCTCCGGTGGCATGCCGATGAGTCGTTCGATCATCAGTCGATTGATAGATGTTATGCGCCGGGATTTTACCAACCCGCCTGCCGTCTACATGTCTGAACCGATTACGGTGACATGCCGCCTCATAGAAGAAGTTCTTTCATCCCCCTTTTCTCTGCGTCAGGAGAACCTCTCTGATTTCCTTAGCCGGCAGATCGGCTTGTCCTATCATCAGTTGTCACTTCAGTTCAAGAAAGAGATGCGGATCAATCTGAGCCAGTATGTGATCATCAGGAAGATCGACCGGGTCAAGACGATGATCCAGGAAGATCGGCATTCATTGACACAGATCGCCAACCAGATGGATTACAGCAGTGTCGCCCACCTTTCTGCACAGTTCCGGAAGATTACGGGGTTGTCAGCATCCGAGTTCAAGCGATCGGTTTGCAATTACAACTGATTTCGTATGTTTTTACGGGGCAGGTATGAAAAATGAAAAATTACTGACGAAATCTGTAACACAATACTGTTGTTTTTTTTCTTGCTTTGTCTTGCGCACTGATCATCCCATTCCTTCCCGAAAAACCATCCCAAGATCCAGGTCCTCACTGATGCTTGGAACCAGGGGCATGTTGCGCTGGCCACGGACATGTATCCCACATCCGAACTCCTGAAACCGTGTGGTACGATGAACCAGATCGTACCCGTAGCAACCTATTTTAACACCCGTGCATATGCATGACCCGGCACCTGTGTGCCTGATCGGGCGTATGCCGCAACAAACTAACCTATGATCAGAATTCCTGTCAACAACATGAACGGCAAGGATGGAGAGAAGGCCGTCAGCGATTTATTGCACGCGCACAGATTCAACAATTACAAGGTCGAGAATGGATGTATTGAATTGCACGATCACGAAAACCCTCATCGTATCTCGCATCTGGGTGCCAGTATGCTCAAGCAGGGTTACGAGCTGGTGTACGACCATCAGCGGATCCTGGTGCAGCGGATATCCCATGTCGTTACCGAGATGGTGAACAACTGGGAAAATCGGCCGAACCTGAAGATCTCGGTGTATCTGAGCGACAAGCTGAATCTGAACTACAATTATCTCTCCAACATCTTTTCAGAGCACAACAAGATCAGCCTCCGGCAATTCATCATCAACAAGCGCATTGAAAAGGTCAAGAAGCTGCTTCTGCACAGCGGGCTGAATCTGACGGAGATCGCGACGATGCTGAACTACAGCAGTGTCGCGCATCTTTCGAACCAGTTCCGGAAGACGACCGGTCTCTCGGCTTCTGAGTTCAAGGCCCTGCACCTGCATCAGTTGATGAATACCGACGGCCAGCTACGGCCCTTTGCCGATGGCGATGGTCGCATCCCTTATGCCGCCAGTTCGGGTATCCCGCATTATGTATCCTCGGTCGCCGGCCAGCCGGCTTCCTGAATGGCGTATTGCATGTCATTTTTAACGCCGGACATGGATCCACTTGATCTGTGTCCGGCATTTTATTTGACAGTTGATGACCAGTTCATATCATCATTTTCATCAACCCTGGATCTTCATTTATATTTATATAAATATGAAATAAAAAAAACACCCCGAAAGGTGTCTTTTTTCTTTTTCCCGTGAATGCATTTCTTTTGGGTCGTCAGTCGCCGAACAGGTAGCCTACGCTTACGGAGAAGACATGGTTTCTCCAATCATGGTTTGAAGAATTCCGTAGGTTGCTCACGCCTCTGAGGTAATTCAAACCGATAATAAATCCGGCTTCCGATTCATATCCGGCCATGAAGTGCAGGCCGAAGTCGAATCGCTTGAATTCTGAGTCGCCGTTGCCGATGCCGATATCCGTCACGTTGCCGTTCTGCTTGTAGTTGGCATCCAGATTGAAACCCAGGTTGGGCCCTCCGCCGACGAAGAAGCCATCCGACTTGTAGAGCAGGTTCAGGGGAATGTCGAGTGAAAGAAATCGGTAGAGGGTATCCGCTGAGTCGTACTTGATCTTGGTGCCTTTTCCCTGGATGACGACCTGCGGCTGGAAGCTGAAATGCGCTCCGGCGGAGAAGTCGGTGAGTAGTCCCGCCTGAAATGTGGGCCTGACTTTGTCGTAATCCGTGATCGCCGATTCATTGGCGCTGATGTGGGCAAAATTGAGGCCGGCTTTGAGGCCGAACCTTGTCTGCGCGTGCAGGTGGCTGGACAGCAGGAGTACTGCTACGGCCAGGATGTGTTTTTTCATGGTTGTGTATTTTCGGGCGAGGCCCGGTGAGTGATAGAATGCGAGGGGGTGTCCGGTTACGTGGATCCGGCGACCGGCTGATGGAGACCTCCCGGTCGCCGGTGTCCTGTCATTTGACGGTAATGGCCTTCACCGGGTTTTTCTTTCTGGCTTCCTCTTTCTTGGAGAGTGTTAGCATCAATACCCCATTCTCGTAGCGCGCATCGATCTTATCGCGGTCGATACCATCCGGCAGCGTGAAGCTCCGCGAGAAAGATTGGTATTCGTATTCGCGACGGGTAAATCTCCTGGCCCCATCTTCCTGCTCGCGTTCTTTTTCCGCATGGATCGTCAGTGTGTCTCCTTCGAGATCGATCCGGAAATCATCTTTCTTCATGCCGGGCGCGGCGAGGGAAAGGAGATAACTGTTCTCGTCTTCCGCGATGTTCACGGCGGGCAGTGTGGTACGCCATTCGGGGAAGAGGTCTCCGTCTCCCGTCAGTTCGTTCCATGGCATCATGAACTCGTCGAAGATCCGGGGTCGCAACAGCCCGAGGGGGCGACTGATTGTGTGTTTCAGCATGGCATTGTGTTTTTAGGTCAGCAAAAGAATTTGACGACCCAAAGGTATGCGTGATGTGTGGGGTCTTTATTTCATCATTGTCCGGGAAACGCCTTCGGTGTGAATGATGAAAGTCATCGCCATGTCTGGGATGTATGATAAATGAGCACAACTCCCCGGGTGGAATGTGAGTTGATCTGGAGGCCCAATTCGGGTATGATATCCGTACTAACGGTTACGGGTACCCTATTTTAATGTTGTTCCTGAAAACCTGAGGATTTGTTCAGCTTTCACGCAGCATGCTGTCCATATCGCGCTGGTCGCTGATGCGACCCTTGAGCTCCAGCATGCGCATATCCTTGGCGTCGCGCAGGAAGTCTGATGCGAAGATGAAGGCGTTCAGCTTTTCGTTCTTACTGAAGATGATCTCCTGGTTTGAGCCTTCCCATTCCTTGTACCCCTGGTACATGTAGAAGATGCGGTCGCCCATCTCCATGACCGAGTTCATGTCGTGGGTATTGACCACGGTGGTGATATTGTATTCGAGGGTGATCTCGCGGATCAATTTGTCGATCACCAGGGAGGTCTGCGGATCGAGGCCCGAATTGGGTTCGTCGCAGAACAGATACCTGGGGTTCAGTACAATGGCCCGGGCGATACCGACGCGTTTCTTCATGCCGCCGCTGATCTCTGCGGGGAATTTCCTGTGCGCTTCTACCAGCTGGACCCTGGCGAGCACTTCATCGACGCGTTTTTGTTTTTCTCCCCGGGTCATGTTGCTGAACATATCGAGCGGAAACATCACGTTCTGTTCGACGGTCATGCTGTCGAAGAGGGCGGATCCCTGGAAGAGCATGCCGATCTGTCGGCGCATTTCCTTTTTCTCACCGGTATTCATCCCGGTGAACCGAAGGTTGTCGTAGATGATGTCTCCGGCGTCGGGGTCGAGCAGGCCCACCATGCATTTCATGAGCACGGTCTTCCCGCTGCCACTGGCGCCGATGATGAGATTGCACTTGCCCGTTTCCATGACCGCGGATACGTCGCTGATCACGGTGCGGTCGCCGAATCCCTTCCTCAGGTTCCTGACTTCGATCATGGTGAATGGGTAATTGACTAACGGTGATGGGTACTTGTTTCTGTCATCAGTCGAGTAGCAGGGCGGCCAGTATGTAGTCGGCCAGCAGCACGGTCACGCAGCTGGTGACGACGGCCCGGGTACTTGATTGTCCGATCTCCAGCGCTCCGCCGCGTACGTGGTATCCATAGTATGCCGGTATTGCGGAGATGATGAAGGCGAAGGTGTAGGCCTTGGTCAGTGCGAAGGTCACGTTGTAGGCGATGAAGTCTTTGAACAGTCCGCGGTCGAACACCTCATAGGACATGATCCCGGCGGCTTGTCCCGCGAATCTCCCGCCCCAGATGCCAACGGTCATGGCGATCACGACGAGCAGGGGGATCATGATCAGGCAGGCGACGATCTTGGGCATGATCAGGTAGGCACGGGTGTTGATGCCCATGATCTCCAGGGCATCGATCTGTTCGGAGACGCGCATATTGCCGAGTTCGCTGGCGATCTTGCTCCCTACCACGCCGGCGAGCACGATGCAACTGAGGGTGGGGGCGAATTCGAGGATGACGGTATCACGAACGATCTGGGCGATGGTCGAGATCGGAACCAGGGGACTGACGAGCTGGTAGGCGGTTTGTACGGTGGACACCGCGCCAATGAAGACGGAGATGATCGATACGATGCCCAGGGAGCCGATGCCCAGTTCAACGCACTGGTGCATGAGTTCCTTCCAGTACATCCGGTAGTTCTCGGGTCGGGAGAACATCCCGCGGATCATGAGGATGAAGGAGCCGAAATGTCTGAAGAAGTACATCCGTGCGGGTTTGGTGACGGTCAAAAGTACGCAAATCGCTCAAGCTTTCCGGAGATCCATCCGGACGAAGCATTTGATGTGCAGGTGGAGGATCTGGGGCATGGTGGTACATTTGACGAAGTTGGACTGTCCGTGGTATGCGGCCAGCTCTTCCCGCAGGGATGCTATCTTTTCCGGCAGGGACAATGGTTCTTTGGTGAGGGTGCGCTGGAGGTCGCTCAGCCGGTAGTATTCGGCGCGCACCCTGCGATGGAACAGGGATCGCTCTTCCATCTGGTATTGTTTGATCACGTCGGGATGAAGGCGTGACATGACTTCCTTTACAAAGGACTGGTTTTCCTTGAAGAATTGTGGCAGGTAGATGTTCTTTCTTCCTTCATAGGATTGCTGGTCGAAGTCGATCGCCCGGATGCGGAACTGGATGTCGTCAAAATCCTGGGTGATATCGAACACGAAGTTGTAGCTGCGCATATCGCCCAGCAGGCGCATGAAACATCTTTCGTTGAATTTTACAAACTCCTTGGCGATGCGTCTGGGGTTGAATTCCGGCCGGTCCATGTACCGCTGGCTGAACACATCGCCCGGGATGCCGGAGATGTGTTCTTCGATGAGGGTCTGTCCATCGACCAGGTAGTTGATGCGGTAGGGCGACAGCAGATGTTCCAGTTCGAGCCCCCAGATGCGGGAGGCGTCCGCGATCTTGAAGTAGAAATAGTCGTGTACCTCGTTGTAGGTGTTGACGATCTTGATGCGGAAGGGTTTCGAATTTCCGAAGACACAGTAGTCTATCCGTTCGATCTGCAGGTGTTCCTCCGCCTGTGTGTACCCGCTGGCCTTGAGGATGGAGTAGGTGCGTTTGAGTCCGCGGTGGATCTCTTCGGTCAGGGAGGGTGGGAAGAAGACGGTTTCCCAGTAGGTGTCCCGGCCTTCCTTGTCATACAGGGTGATGGCGTCCTGATACCCGCGCAACATCTGGTAAGTCACGGGCAGGGGGATGGTCCGGCCGTGCCTGGCGAGGAATTTCATGAACGCCGGACTCACCGCAAAATGCTGTTTCCGGCGGGAGATATGTTCCATGGCGGGCGATTATGAAGGGATCCCCGGCCATTCCGTTGCGTTCTTGCGGTCATGCATTTACCGCGGGGACGCAACGGAATGGCCAGGGCCTGATCAGCGTGATTTCATCTGTGCATCCACCACGGAGATCACCACCATATTGATGATGTCGCGCACGGATGCCCCGAGTTGCAGAACGTGTACCGGTTTTCTGAGTCCCAGGAGGATGGGACCAATGCTGTCGGCGCCGCCCACTTCCTGCAGGAGGTTGTAGGCGATGTTGCCTGCACTGAGGTTCGGGAAGATCAGGGTGTTGACATCCTCACTGTCGGCGAGTTCACTGAAGGGATAGTTTTCTTTCAGTGTTTCGCGGTTGAAGGCCAGGATGCCCTGG
>CANHUK010000011.1 GCA_947463755.1 Chitinophagaceae bacterium | reverse complement strand
CGGCCATCGTCAACCCCTCCGGGACCGGTGGTCGCATCCTCAAGCAGGATGTACTCGATGCCATCGCTAACCCGGGCCGAAAGCAGGGTACCGAAGCGTTTACCCGACAAGAGCGCAGGGAAAAGATGAGCAATCTCCGCAAGACCATCTCCCGCAGACTCGTAGAAGCTAAGAACGGCACGGCCATGCTCACCACCTTCAACGAAGTGGACATGAGCCGGATCATGGATATCCGATCCAAATACAAGGATGGGTTCAAGGAAAAGCATGGCGTGGGACTCGGTTTCATGAGCTTCTTCACCAAGGCCTGTACCTTCGCACTGCAGGAGTGGCCGGCGGTCAACGCCTACATCGACGGCGATGAGATCATCCGTCATGATTATTGCGACGTATCCATTGCCGTATCAGCCCCTAAAGGACTGGTAGTGCCCGTCATCCGTAACGCCGAAAGCCTGAGCATGGCCGAGATCGAGCGAAAGGTCGTGGAACTGGCCAAGAAAGCACGCGACAACAAACTCACCCTCGAAGAAATGCAGGGAGGTACGTTTACGATCACCAATGGTGGCGTCTTCGGCTCCCTCCTCAGCACCCCCATCATCAACATCCCGCAAGCGGCCATCCTGGGCATGCACAAGATCCAGGAACGTCCGGTTGTCGTCAATGGGCAGATCGTGGTGCGTCCCATGATGTACCTCGCCCTCAGTTATGATCACCGGATCATCGACGGCAGAGAAAGCGTGGGTTTCCTGGTACGAGTCAAGGAACTCCTTGAAAACCCCGAACTGCTGCTCATAGGCCGCGATCCGGTCAAGACACTGCTCGAAATCTGATAAGAACGCCTTCGGAAGCCACTCCACGGAGTGGCTTCCGACTTTTTCACCACATCTGAACACCGTCAACATGAGCACAGAACGTGAACACAATATCTGGCAGGCGCATCTGCGCACCGCCGAACAGGTTCTGGCACACTACGAAGGGGTAGAGCCATTTCCCGTTTTCCTCAAGAACTTCTTTCGTGAGAACGCCAAGTTCGGCTCCCGCGACCGACGCCGGATCGCACAACTCTGCTTTCAGTTCTTCAGGCTGGGCCAGGCGCTGTCCGGAAACCCGATACGGGATCGCATCCTGGCCGGACATCTGCTGTCCGCACCTGCACCGGAAGTCATAGACTCCGGTTTCTTTCCACAACTTTCAGCACCCCTATCAGAGGCCTTCGAAAGCAGGGAGTCGGCCCTGTTGACGCTTTGGCCCGACTATGCACTCGAGGATGTGTTTCCGGGTAGAGACCGGCTCAGCGAGGGACTGGATGGCCGGGCTTTCATCATGTCACATTTCACCCAGCCAGACCTGTTCATCAGGATCCGGCCGGGCAAGACCGAACGCATTCGACGCCGCCTGAAGGAAATCGGTATTCCGCATGTCTTTGAATCGGCCACAGCCGTGAGGCTCGCCAATGCAACCTCGCTGGAAAAGCTCGGAACCCCCGACAGGGATTTTGTGGTGCAGGACCTGTCCTCCCAGCGCACTGCCGATTGGATGCCCGCACCTGCCGATCTACCCTCTCATCCTGTCGTACTGGATCTGTGTGCGGGCAGCGGTGGAAAATCCATCCTCGCCAGCGATCGCTACCCGGGCGCGACGATCAGGGCCTCGGATATTCGACCCACGATCCTCCGAAATCTCGAAATGCGGTTCAGGATCGCAGGGATCCAGCGATACGCCGTCTCTGAAGAAGATCTAACGGTCACGCATAACCGAAAAAATGAGGGATTGCCCGGAGGCAACCTGGTCATCGCGGATGTGCCTTGCACCGGTTCAGGTACATGGTCTCGTACCCCCTGGGAAATGGCCATGTTCGATGTTGCAGATATCATCGGATATCAGAAGCTGCAGCGCAGCATCCTGAGCAACGCCCTGCCGAGGGTAGCCTACGGGGGACATTTTATGTACATCACCTGCTCGGTGTATCGGGCTGAAAATGAGGACAACCGGGATTTTATCCTGGCACAAGGCAGATTCCGTCTGATTGATTCCGCTGTCATCCGGGGATTCGATGGCCGGGCCGATAACATGTACGTCGCGCACTTCATTTCTGAATCCTGAGGACACCCGCATCCGTCCCCTCTGCGTAACGCAGCACATAGGAGCCGGCCGGCAGGCCATCCAGTTCCTCGATCTCGGTGCTGATCATCACGCCGGAGGTGCCCGTCATTTCGAGATGCCGGATGACACGCCCATTCGCATCGATCAGATCGAAGGTTATGGTACCGGTCTGCCTCGGACGAAATAACAAGTGCATCCGACGCGTGAAAGGAACGGGATATGCCCGGATGCGATCCTGGCCGAGCAGCATTTCCTGCCGTCGGTAGGTGCGTATCCGCTCAAGTATGCCGTAGGCCGCGCTCATATCAGGTATCCCGAATCCGGTCCGGTCGTTCGGAGAAAGATACCGGTTGGCACTCGCGCGCACCGCATCCATAACCTCCTGGTTGGTGAGGTCAGGGAAAGCCTGCCACAGACAGGCGATCAGCCCCGTCATATTGGGCGCCGCATAGGAAGTCCCATTGCCCTGGGCGACCGTTCCGCCCGGCAGGGCTACGAATGTACCGGCACCAACTGAGGCCAGGTCGGGTTTGACCTGCCCGTCGGATGATGGGCCATAGCTGGAAAAGGACGCCGGTACGCCATTCGCATCCACGGCTCCGATGGCCAGCACCCGGTCGCCGTCTGCCGGTGCGCCAATGTATTTCCACCTGGACGATCCGGAATTCCCGGCACTATTGCATACGATCATGCCCTTCGTCACGGCCAGGTTCGCTGCCCTTGTGACCATCGTCGACCGGCCGTTCATATCTGCATATGTATGACTCATCGATGGGTCGTCATATTCTGTGTATCCCAGCGATGAATTGATCAGGTCTGCTCCTAAGCTGTCTGCACGTTCGGCACCCACCGCCCAGAAATGCTCCTCGATCGGATATTCCGAGGCGACATCCTCCGTTCGAAATAACAGGAACTGAGCGTCAGGAGCTGTCCCCACCATCTTCCCGGGCATGTTGGCGGCCATGACCGACAGGCAGTTGGCTCCATGTGCATCGTCTTCATTGACAGAGGCCCCACCCGCCACGAAATCCCAGGTGCTCAACACCTTCCCATTGCGGCGGAGACTGTCGAAGGCCGGATTGGTCAAATATCTATCATAGCCGCCATCCAGCATCGCGATCACCATTCCTTGTCCACGAAACCCACGGTCGTGCAGAAACGAACCCTTGTGGATATCGATCTGCGGTCGGCTCAGACCATAATTCAACACGGTACCCTTGGCTTCCAGCGTCCTGTCCGGTGCATTGGTGAAATTTTCCTCCATAAGGTCGGCATCCTCCGACCGGGTCATTGATCGGTATGAAGCCTGGGAGACCCGTTTCACGAAGGGCATGCTTCTGATCCGCTTCAGCGCCTGGGCGTCGCCGGTCTGGATGGCGACCTGGTTGAGCCATTTTGATGCATTGAGCACGCTGACGTTCCTGAGACTTCGGATACTGTCGATGTAAGCGGCGCAGACAGGAAGATCCGAACTATCGATCAAGATGCCCTGGCGGCGTCTCCTGTCCAGCGATCTGATGGACAGAAATTCCTGGGGCCTGCTCAGGGAAAAGGTGGTAGCGCGCTTATCCGTCAACTCCACGATATGGCGCTCCTGGGCCCAAGTAGTATATGCCGCCATCAACAGCATGGCAGTCGATATCCATCTGATCACGATCCGGTGCATAGCCGAAGTTACGGTGATTCTTTGTGGCTCAGATAGGTCATCCTGATGCCGTGACTGCCCGGCTCGAAGTATCCGGTCGAAGAGGATCCGTTGGGCGGCTGCCATACTTCGTGGATCCGTTCACGGTAAATGAGACCGACGCCCTTGGCATATACATCCAGCGCGAAGTCCCTGGAGAAATACCTCGTCCTGTCGCGCGCGTCATTGATACTGTCGTTACGCAGTTCGACCGTGGCGGTGTTCTGAAAGATCCGATCACCGGCTGCATGGGGCGATCCAACGGATTTCCAGGTGTACGCCCACCCGTCAAGATACTGTCGCTGCGGATCAGAAACCGTATTGATGAAACGGTTACCCCCCCAGCTGAAACCATCACGGATCGGAAGGCTCATGAGGATAAATCGCTGATTTTGTTCGATCCATTCGAGGGTTCCGGTCGTGGGGATGGCTAAAAAACTTATTTCAGGTACCCAGCGGGTCGAGTCATACGGATCGCGGATCGACCGGATGATCCGCCAGGCGGTTCTTCCGATGCCGTCTGTAACAGCGGCATCGGTGACCAGTCGTATCACATGTGTCCGCACAGTTTTTGAGGTGAGGTTCGATGCGTAAACGGTGGAATCAAGCCGGTAGGTTACAGACGATCCGATCCGGAAGGGCTGGTAGACGGAGATATCACCTGCACTCACGAATTCTTCCGTACGTTGACAGCCTGACAACATCAGGGTCAGCATCAGTATGGTCTGTGAAAAACGGATCTTCATGAACCCGCAGGCTTGTGGATATGGATGGTTGCTTGTATAACGTAAACACCGGTCGCTTCGATGCATGTCGACTGATATTTCTTCAGTAGTCTACAAGCCGGATCGATAGCGGTGGATGGTGCCTCCTCCGAGCACATCGTCTCCTTCATAGAACACAGCGGACTGGCCCGGGGCCACCCCCTTGGCATCCTGGAGGAAATCAACGCGGATATTTCCGGTATCGTCGTACGCGAGCGTACCCGCTGTACCCGCATCCTTGTAGCGGATCTTCACCGTGGCCTCCATACCCTCGGGGATACGATCATATTTTACGTGGTTGACCTTGCCCACCAGCATCTCGCTGCGGTTGAGGTCATCCTCGTCCCCGAGCACTACGGAATTGGTTTCCGGAATGATCTCTGTGACATATACAGGCTTTCCAAAGGTGATGTCAAGCCCTTTGCGCTGACCCACGGTGTAGAAGGGATAACCCTTGTGATTGCCCAGGATCCGACCTGATTTATCGATGAAATGGCCGCCACTGACCTGTGCTTCCAGGCCGGGAACCTTGCGTCTGAGGAAGGAACGATAATCGTTGTCCGGTACAAAGCAGATCTCGTAACTCTCGTTTTTCTTTGCCAATTCCGGATATCCGTAGTCGATGGCCATCTGACGGATCTCCGGTTTGCGATATCCGCCCAGCGGCAGCAGTGTTCTGGACAGCAGCTCCTGGGGCAGTCCCCAGAGGACATAACTCTGGTCTTTGCGTTCGTCAATACCCTTGCTGATGACATATCGACCTTCGTGGGGCCTGACCTTCGCATAATGTCCGGTGGCGATGTATGCACAATCCATCGCGTCCGCCCGTTTGAGCAGGGCCTTCCATTTGATGTGCGTATTGCACATGACACAGGGGTTGGGCGTTCTGCCGGCCAGGTATTCATCCACGAAATCCTGTATGACGGCATCCCCGAATTCGTCGCGGATGTCCAGGATGAAATGCGGAAATCCATGTTGTACGGCGGCAGCCCGCGCGTCGTTGAAAGAATCAAGATTGCAGCAGCCGGTCTCCTTGCCGCCACCGCCCGAATGGGCGTAGTCCCATGTCTTCATGGTAATGCCCACGACATCGTAACCCATGTCTTTCAACATCAGGGCAGCGACGGTGCTGTCGATCCCGCCGCTCATGGCCACCATTACCTTTCCGTGTTTGCTCATAATTCAGATACAAAGGTACAAATAAGGTTGGAGGCGATGCATGTTGGTTTGACATCCGGCGGCGTGGAATCCCTCGCCGATGTTTGTGGTTTATCCCCTCGATCTGTCCGAAAACAACACCTGATATCCGTCTATTTTACCTTGTTATCCCATCTCTGCAATGCCATCTTGCACTCATAAAATTTTACATCATGATCAGAACACATGTGATCGGACACCTGGGCAAGGATTGCACCACTAACCAGGTGAATGGAAGGAATGTCATCAATTTTACGGTGGCGCATTCGGAGCGTTACAAGGATGCCCAGGGCGGGCAGAAGGAAAAGACCATCTGGGTCGATTGTGCATACTGGACCGAACGACCGGGTATTGCACCATACCTGCGCAAGGGACAGCAGGTTTATGTGGAGGGCGTACCCGATCTGAGAACGTACACAAGAAATGATGGGTCCGCCGGTGCCGCGCTGGTCCTAAGTGTACGCTCCATCCAGCTGCTGGGTTCTGCTCCGCGAGAGGACGTAGAGGAAGGCAGTAACGTGGGCGGCACATCGCTCGCTGTGGCCGGAGAATCGGGAGGTGCGGACGAACTTCCTTTCTGATGGGCTGCTCGTCGGAGGCTTAGTGTGATGTATCTAAATATGCCCGCTCATAGTCTTCGACGAGCTTTTCCACTTCCTGATGACTCACCGGAGTCGATTGGTCATCAAGGTTTATCACAAAAAGATATCCCTCGCGACCCTTTGCCCTGATGTAGTTCTCAGCCAACTTCAACTGGTCGCTTTCGACGAGCCGTCCGGTGGACGGATCCCATATTTCCTTTCCACAAAGGCATCCCAGGGTGGGGGAGATCGGGTGGTATGGGCGGTTAACGAAAAAGTCAGGGTCGATCGTGGTGCCATGCGCGATGATTTCGCTGCGCCCGGCTCTGCCGGCCAGCCAGGCCTCCCTCATCGGCAAGTAGTCTCGCCAGCTGTCCGGTAATCTTTCGAGATAGGCCAGCACCGGATTCGAACTGTCCTGGGATTCGGGAAGCAGGTAATCGACCCAGTCTCCCTCGAAGGGCATGAGCAGCTGAAGATTTGGCGTTGGCCCTATGTAGAGGTTTCTGGAAACACCAGTGCCGAGGATGCGGAAAATACCCTGCGGCGTGTTGCCATTGGTAATGAAAAAGGGAAGATTCGATCCCGACCTGGCCAGCTGGCTGATCATGATCAACCGGCCTGCTGAGTCACGCATGAACCTGCCATCATAACCCTGAATGACCGCCAGTCCCGGTTGGTTCCGATCCCAGCGCTGAAATGAATAGACGTTCTTTGTTCCGGACATCCGCTGATGGGCGAAAAGTGCCGTCACAGGCGGTATTTGCATGCGTCGGTCCCCGGCTGCCCGGCTCATATGATCTGATAGTACGGAAAGGATCGGGTGGGAGGCGTGATTCGGCCAACGCCGCACAAGCTGTCGCATGATCTCATTACGAAGGGTGCTATCCTTTTGATGAAGGAAAAGCGCCGTCATCGCAAACACCTTCGCGTTGCTTTCAAGGGGTAGCCAGTTATGTAGTGCGGTATGGAATTGATCGGGATGGATGGCATGGATGGCTTCCAGGCAGGAGCGGCGCGTTTCATCCCCTGCCCGTCGAAATCCTTCAATGGTCTTCGCAATACCGGCCAGGACCTCCGGTCCATCGAAATGAAATTGCGAGATCGCCCAGAACGCAGATTGATAACGGGCCTCATGCTCCGCCAGAAAGGGAAGGGAAAATGTCTCCGCGATCGTCCGCTCCTCAAGGAATTGTCGGGCCATCAATCTAGCCTGCCGCTTGGTCACCTCGCTGAAAAGTGGTGTCGACGACTGCGCCGGTAGCAGGTTCGGACAGAGCAGTATGGCGATCAGCATCGCATTCAACATCGATCTCCGGGTCATAATTCAAACTTAAGGCATTTCCGTGCTCGGTAGGCATCTGTGCCCCTGATGCATACCTTTGGGGGCATGGAAAAAAGGATAACCCTGCCTCAACTGGAAAAATTCGTGTCCGGGGTCTTCATAGCCATGGGATGCCCGTTGGATGATGCCGCTGTCGCTACCCGGGCCCTGGTGGCTGCAGATCTCCGGGGCATCGATTCTCATGGCGTCGCCCGACTTTCCGGCTATGTCCGGCTTTGGGAGGCCGGTCGGATCAACGCCAGACCCGAGATCCGCATAATCCATGAAAGTCCGTCCACCGCCGTAGTCGATGGTGATGGGGGACTTGGACTAGTCGTGGCCCCATGGGCTATGAAAGTCGCCATTGCCAAGGCCGGAATGGCGGGAACAGGCTGGGTTGCCGTCTGCAACAGCAATCATTTCGGCATCGCCGCGCATCACGCAATGATGGCCCTCGATCACGGCATGACAGGGATGGCGATGACCAATGCAAGCGCCATCGTGGCTCCGACCTTTTCTGCTGAAAGACTGCTCGGGACCAATCCCATCTGCTACGCAATACCGGCAGGAGAGGAGCCCCCTTTCGTGGCGGATTTCGCCACCACTACCGCCGCCAATGGGAAACTGGAGATCCTCCAGCGTAAGGGAGCAGATACGCCCGACGGCTGGTTACAGGATGCCCAAGGAAAGCCCGTCAACGACGCCCACGCCCTCAGAAACGGCGGAGCCTTGCTACCCCTTGGAGGAGACCGGGAGCATGGAAGCCACAAAGGATTCGCCCTCGGGGCCATCGTAGATATCCTGTCAGGCGTCTTCAGTGGGGCGAACTATGGCCCATGGGTGCCCCCCTTCCCTGCATACGTACCCATGCCCGAAAATCAGCCGGGCAGGGGACTCGGGCATTTCCTGGGTGCAATGCGTGTGGATGCCTTCCGTCCGGCTGAAGCTTTTCGCGCTGATATGGACCGGTGGATCCGAAGATTCAGAACCGCACGCCCGGTAACCGGAAGTGAACACGTGATCATCCCCGGAGATCCGGAGCGTGAATCCGAAGCAGAACGCAGGGTTCACGGCATCCCCGTCTTGCCCGTGGTCTGGGATGATCTCCGCACCGTTGGTGAAAAATTCGGGATCAGTTTGTAAATTTGCACCCGCTGCCTGCCATCTGCCATCAAAACATACTTCGTTGTCGATTATCCGGATGCCGGTTCGCTCCGAAGGATGATTATGCCCAAGACCCTTAAACAGCGTAAGAATGAAGATCATGAAGTTCGGCGGCACGTCCGTCGGAAAGCCCGAAAGAATGCATCAGGTCGCTCAGTTGATCACCCGCGACACTGAGCGAAAGATTGTCGTACTTAGTGCGCTCTCTGGTACCACGAACACCCTGGTGCAGATCGGAGAGGCCCTTGCTACTGGCGACAGATCGACAGCAGCATCTATCATCGACCGGCTCGAAGCCCATTATCATGATTTCATCGGCGCTCTGCTGACACAGGAAGACTCCAGGGTCAAGGCTAGGACACTGATCGCCGAACACTTCGAATTTCTGCGGATCATCCTCAAAATTTCCTTCAATGACGCGCTGAGCAAGGATATCCTCGCACAGGGAGAACTCATGAGCACCAAGATGTTCTCCGTCTATCTTTCCGAGATCGGTGTAAAGCACGAGCTGCTCCCTGCCCTCGAATTCATGAGCATTGATGCAAATGACGAGCCGCATGTGCTTGATATCCGCGCCCGGCTTCAACTCCAGCTGTCAAAGTTCCCGGATGTGGATATTTTCGTCACTCAGGGATACATCTGCCGGAATGCCCGCGGAGAGGTCGATAACCTCAAGCGCGGTGGAAGCGATTACACCGCCTCCCTGGTTGCTGCAGCCGCAGCCGCTGAAATGTGCGAGATATGGACCGATATCGACGGAATGCATAACAATGATCCCCGGGTCGTAAATAAAACCTTCCCGATCGATCAGCTCAGTTTCGACGAAGCGGCAGAACTTGCCTATTTCGGCGCCAAGATCCTTCACCCCGCCTCCATCTGGCCGGCTCAGCAGTTCAAAGTGCCTGTCCGACTGCTGAACACTATGCAACCCGAAGCGCGTGGCACCCTCATCGTTGAAGAGGCCGGATCCCAGGGAGTCAAAGCCATCGCGGCAAAGGATGGCATCATCGAAGTGCGCATCAAAAGCAGCCGGATGCTGCTCGCCTACGGATTCCTGCGTAAGATCTTCGAAGTGTTCGAGAAATACCGGACCCCAATTGATATGATCACCACCTCAGAAGTGGCTGTCTCCCTGACCATCGATAATGCATCAAACCTCGAAGCCATCATCAGGGAACTGGATCCCTTCGGAGAATTGGAAGTCACCAGGAATCAGACCATCATCGCGATCGTGGGCAACGAGCTCGCACAGACCAAGGATGTGCTGGCCAGGCTTTTCAGTGCACTGACCACCGTGCCGGTTCGCATGGTAAGTTATGGTGGCAGCAACCATAACATCTCCATTCTGATCGACGGCGAACACAAGAAGGAAACCCTGCAGTTACTGAACCGGGGCCTCTTCGGACTCGACTGAGGCAGCAGCTTTGACATTTTATTCCACTGCTACATCGATCAGGTCAGCGGCAGCCTTGCCGTCTGGACCGAGATGTGCGATCGCGAGCGTGACAGCCCTGTGGGCGGAATATAGTTCCCGATTCAGATTTTGCAGTGTCGAGATGTCCCGTTCCGGAAGTGAATCTTTCCCTGCCAGTTTGTAGATATGGTCCAGTGACTGGAGATAGTCGCGACGGATATCTTCCAGTTGCCGTTTCACATCCGCAGCTGCTGTTATCTGCCGGCTGTCATGGTAGTATGTACCCAGTCGTTTGAGGTTCCTTAATACCAGGTCGCTGAAGAAAGTGTACTGATCGAATTTCAGATCATTGCCGGATTGCAGGAGCTCGTTCTTGTTGTGGGCGATGTCTTTGAATCCCTTGGCCGCATGCATCGCCTCCTGTACCGATTGCATCAGCTTTGTGCTTTCTTCATGCTCATCCCTGCCCAGCCCCGTCTTCTGGAGCCCGGCATAGTATTCGATGAGTTCGCCCTGTGCAGTCCGGATCTCGTCATAGCGGTCCTGCGCATGGTTCATGCTCTCCTCCCTGATCCATTCCTTTTCCGTGAATAGTCTCTCCAGTTCATGATAAGCCTCCCGGATCCTGAATTCAGCAGCACCATATGCCAGTACCCGCTTCACAAAGTACTCCACTTCCAGCCGAAAGATCTCCAGTGCGAGACTCGATATCGCCGGGATCCTTCGGTCTATGTAAAGTGTAGCCCTGTGTGCTTCCGCTGCATATCGCTTGCTCAGGGCATCTGCCAGTCTTTTCAGGAAGGGTAAGAACAGGAATGTCGCGGCGGTGTTGATCACCAGCTGGAACATCACCAAAGCCTGCAGCGGATGTCTGATACCGAAGACATCCGTGACCAGCCGGATCAGCGGGGTCATGAACAGGAAGGCGATCGCGGTTGTCGCCAGGTTGAGGAGGATATTACCGGCTGCCAGCCTTTTTTTGTCTGCGGAGCCAGTCATGGAGGCGAGCATCAATTTCAGTGAGGTGCCAAGTTCGGACCCTATGACGATCGCCACAGCGGCGTCAAAGGGGATAGCCTTTGAATGCAACGCACTCAGCGTCAGGGCCATCGTAGCGGTGCTGCTCTGTATCAGGAAGGTGATCACGAATCCGGCCGTAACGAACAGAAACATCGGGGCATGCGAAAGATGCGTCAGATCAAAGGATCCGACAACACCCAGCATCCCATCTTTCATGAAATCAAGGGCAACGAATAAAAAACTCATGCCAAGAAAGAAATGGCAGAGTGCCACCATCCCCTTCCGTTGCTGGAAGATGAAAAGGGCGGTACCCGCGATGCCCATGACAGGCATCCATAAGAGGTCGATGCGGAAGGAAAATCCGAGGGTAGCGATCAACCAGTTGGAAAGTGTGGTGCCGATATTCGCGCCCAGGATAACGGCCAGGGCATTCTGCAGCCGCAACATACCATTACCGGCAAAGGCCAGTACGATGAACGATACCAGGGAACTGCTCTGCAACACCGCCGTGATCAGCACCCCGGACATCGTGGCGCGCAGATGCGTCGATGTATGCCGGCGAAGCAGTAGCTTGAACCTGCGTCCGGCCAACCGGCCAACGGCCCCTTCCATCAGGTACATGCCTGCCAGGAAAAGACCGATGCCCCCAACTACGGACCATATCCTCAGATCCATACTGAAATCATTGGATATGAATGTAGATAAAATGAATGGCTCCGGGAATGATTTCGATCATCGACATAGCCCGTACTTGCCAAACGCAGGCACGAATCGGTAGATGATGCCGGCAGTCAGTTGCCGGACACACCCGGGGGGCATCAAAGGATCAGCATCGAATCCCCATAGCTGTAGAAGCGATACTTGTCTTTGATGGCTTTCTTATAGGCTTCCATCGCCAGATCATACCCGGCAAATGCGCAGGTCATGATCAGCAGGCTGGTCTTCGGGAGGTGCAGGTTGGTGACAAGGGCATCCGAGATCGAGAAATTGTACGGCGGATGGATGAAAATGTTCGTCCATCCTTCGGAAGGCTTCAGCAGCTTGTCTGCTGTGAATGATGTTTCAAGGGCACGCATGGTCGTCGTGCCAATCGAACAGATCCGATGGCCGGTCGTCTTCGCTTTATTGACCACCCTGCAGGCCGCTTCGTCGATCCGGTAAAATTCAGCATCCATCTTGTGCTTGCTCAGGTCCTCCACCTCGATGGGCCGGAATGTACCCAAACCCGTATGGAGTGTGACCTCGGCAAAACGAATACCCTTGATCTCGAGTCGCTTGATCAACTCTATGCTGAAATGAAGACCCGCCGTTGGAGCTGCCACCGCACCCTCGTGCTTGGCATAAACGGTCTGGTAACGGATCCTGTCCTCTTCATCGGGCTTTCTTCTGATCAGCTTCGGCAGCGGCGTCTCCCCAAGGCCGGTCAATACCGCCTTGAATTCTTCCTCGGAACCATCAAACAGAAAACGGATGGTCCGACCGCGGGATGTCGTATTATCGATCACTTCGGCAACCAGTTCATCTGCATCTCCAAAATACAATTTGTTGCCTACCCGGATCTTCCGGGCAGGATCTACTATGACATCCCAAAGCCGATTCTGCTTGTTGAGTTCACGGAGCAGGAACACCTCGATACGGGCGCCCGTCTTTTCTTTCCGTCCGTACATGCGAGCAGGGAAAACCTTGGTATTATTGACAACAAATACGTCCTTGTCGTCGAAATAATCCATGATATCCCTGAAATGACGATTCTCTATCTGGCCGGTGGCCCGGTGTACAACCATCATACGCGCATCCTCGCGCTTCTTGACGGGGTTCTGTGCAATAAGATTGAGGGGAAGGTCAAACCTGAACTGCGATAGTTTCATGGATCATTCGGTTTATGAAGCGCCTCATGAAACAAACCGGTGCCAAAACAATGACATTGTTCGGCTCATACCTGATCTTACGGCACCAGGAATGTTGCAAATGGGCTAAAAGGGGTGCAAAGTTAAGAAAAAAAAGCGGATAATCATAATTTATTTTATATTCCGGCCGACTCAAATATGTTGCCGGCCGGGGATCGCATCGATCAGACCACGAGTATAATCGGCTTGAGGATCCCGGTATATCTGTTCTGCGTTACCGCGCTCAACGATGCGTCCTTTGTGCATGACCAGTATCCTGTCGCAGACATGCCGGACCACCATCAGATCATGGGAGATGAAAAGGGCT